>JAWOHP010000032.1:0-5114 GCA_046485065.1 Desulfobacterales bacterium
CCGAACCCCATCTCATTGCGGAAGAACGCCAGCATCAGCGCGTAGGTCAGCGCCTGGGTGATGATCGACACCCATAATAATAATGTCTCCGCCTTGTTCAAGCGCTATTTTATAACAGGTTTTTTGATTCCCTCCATATCCACGATTCTTTTCATGAACATGAACAATGGTATTGGGTAGGCTCTTTGCAATTAATGTGGTTTCGTCATGACTTTCGTCATCCACGACAACGACCAGGTCAACCATTCCCTGCGCCATAACTTCCATATAAGTATTACTCAGCGTTTTTTCAGCATTATATGCGGGCATTACAACAATAACTTTGAGATTTTTATGCATATTATGAGACCATTGAATAATAGCTGTTTTCTGGCAAACGCTTTTCGTAACCAACTGCATTTATTACATTCGAATTTGAAAAAAGGAGAAATTCAAAGGCCATACAGCCTCACCGATGCAGACATATTTCTCATGAACCAGTTTCTTCTATTCTCTACGTTTGGCCTCATGCCATAAATACTTGACCAACTTGACACCCGTGGGAAATAATCGGAAATGTGTTTGTCCGAATGGTCGATGCCTTTCCTTGGTTGGGAATTCCACACGTTTCAGATGCAACCGGTAGGAACGAACTACCATTTCAATATCTATAGAAAGTCCATAGTCTAAAGGTGCTATTTGCCTGAATGCGGAAACCGTAAACCCTTTAAATCCATGCAACACGTCCCGGACAAAGTAGCCTTCGCGCCGCCAGATCAGAGCAGCAAGAATAGCCAGCGCCAGAACGGACCATTTCCGCAACTTCAGAAATTGGTCATCCTCCTCGTTTCTGCCTCCTTTGATATTGCGGCTTGCTATTACAACATCATACCCCGCTTCAAAGAGCGGACGAAACTTTAATAAGTCTTCAATAGTGCCTGTGCCCTTCGGGAAAAAAACAACTACTGCATCGCACGTTGACATATCAACTGCGTGAATATAAGCTGCGTTCAAGCCTTTCTTTGGCTGGCGATACACAGGGATCCCGTGGGACTCTAAATATGCCACTGTCCCATCATCGCTGCCCCCGTCAACTGCATAGACTTCATCAAACTGGTCATACGGTATTTTCGGTACGTCAAGTTTGCAACCATCAATCTCGTTTAAAGTGAGCAAACATAATGACACTCTCATTTTGGTCTCTTCGTGTGTTCTATCGTCTTGGCTGCAGTTATTGCCTGAGATACAGCCTCATCTGAATTCATGTGCTCCCATTTGCCCCAGCGGCCAAGTCCTATGATTGAATGCTGCTCTGCCCAGGATAAAATCTTTTTAATTGTTTCCGGCTTGTCCCGCGTATTAAGTGGATATGCATACTCGTTTTTATATCGCCACATATCGATCGGAACCGAACGTCTGGAATTAGTCTCTGTCCAATACCCTCTGCTTCCTTTACAGAAATTGGTTCTGTAAATCGCCCTGTGATATGATTGGCTCTCATCCGGTTCGTATACCCAGTGCGCCTTGGATTTTACAGCATTCGAGCAGTAATCGATATCAATGGACACATGTTGCAGTTTTGATATTTCTTGTGAAACAGGAGAAACATCTGCAATCCTCGGCCAAAGTGTCCATGGTATTGTTGTAATGATAGTCTCTCCTCGATAATATCCATTAATGAGCCTGTTGTTCACATCAATGCTATCTATAGGCGTATTAGTTAACAACTGATCCCCAAGTATTTTACCCATTCTTTTCCATACTTCACCGTATCCGTATTCTTTTGGATAAAGAAAGGTTGCGTGCGCCGGTAAGGTGCCATGTGGCTGGCCATCCACTCGACTCCGAAGAGTGTCCTGAAACGAAACGTTAGGCAACTTATGCAGCCAGTACGTGCCCAACTGGTTGAGATCAGTTGACCAAATTTTGCGATTGTAGGGCAACATATACTCCGCTGCTATGCGTTTCCCGAGTTTCCATACAATCCAGTCCTCAAAAGTTTCAGGCATCGTTTCTCCGCGGACACATCCTGCTTGCGCAATCGACTCGTAAAACTCAATCTGGTCATCAGGTGGCAATTGCCATAGATTCGCTTCGAGAGGATAATCGATCTCTTTTCCGCGTAGCATAATTGTCGAGATCCGCATATATTTCTGCCACTCCGATCTCGGC
This sequence comes from Desulfobacterales bacterium, assembly GCA_046485065.1. Taxonomy (GTDB): domain Bacteria; phylum Desulfobacterota; class Desulfobacteria; order Desulfobacterales; family RPRI01; genus RPRI01. The sequence continues at coordinate 2,152 of JAWOHP010000032.1, forward strand.
ATAAAACGGAAAAGAAAGTCCAACACCTCACTTCTCTTGACGTCTAAAAAGTGCCCTCCTCCAATGTCTATCGGTGAACCATCGACATCATGACTTCGACAAAGCCCTCCCGCAACCGGTTCCTTTTCGATAACGAGAAACGAGGTTTCTCCCAAATCTCTTAGAGCATGAGCGAAGCTGAGGCCAGACGGACCCGCTCCGATGATGATGTATTTATACGATTTCATTTGATTATCTTTTTTTCAATATTCCCCTATCCCGGATCTTTTCCAATGATTCGGGAGCGATCTCATATACGAGATACGAATAGGCGATATGTCCCGCAGGCTCATAGTTATTCCGAAGCCATCGGTATTTTTCGGGATCGAATATACCTACCAGTTCGTTTACTGAAACAACGATTTGTCCGGAAACTGCTTCAGTAGGATTCACAATTGCATCAGGATGGGTTCTTTTATAGTGCTCAAGGTACAATTCACTCTGTCCCCAGTCCAGATTGGAGTCGGCCAAATACTTGTAAGCTTTGGTCCGATCCCACACAAATTCATTGAAATAGGACAGATAGTGAGGAAAGTAAGACAAGACAGAGGCAGCCAGATAAAGACATAAAGCGACGTATCCCAATTTGGCTTTAAACCCTAATCGCCGGAAACCTGTTAATGAGCATCCGCTCAAGATATAGAGAAAGGGCAATACAACCAGAATGTATCGGAGGCCGATATGAGTGCGGAAGAAGAAATTAAAATAAACAAGAAAGAACAGGACAGGGATGACCAGAAATATCTCATTTTTGAAGAAAACGAATTTCCTGCGGTTGATAACGTAGAAGAAGAGTGCGAATAGGATCAGCACTTGTGTGGCGATCGGCTCCTTAAAAAGCATGGCATAAAAGAAATACCCCGGAAATCCTTCATTCTTATTGTCAACCCGGGTATGCAATTTTCCGAGAAGATACATATTTCCTTGCGTGGTTCCGTTGATTTCCAGGTCCTTAACCATGTCAAGTCCCTGCAGATAGGGATAAGGAACAGGAACGGGCAAATGCCTCAGTCCCGTAGTTTGGATCTGTTGGAACAGACGGCTCCGGAATTCATAATTCTTCAAAGGAGTAAAGGATCGGTAGCCAAACCAACCGGCGTTTATTAGGACCAGGCTGACCAGCAAAAAGAACGCTGAGTATTTCAGAAACGATTTAAGTCCATTCCCGACCGTTTGCCGATAAGCTTTCCGGTCTGGCGAACACATGTCGGGCAGCAGGGACAACAAGGCCGTCAATATGAAGATCGGATAAAGATACACTGCGGTATATTTGCTGAGTTGGGCAAGCCCCAGCGTTACGGCGCTCAGGAACGCATTCTTCAAATTCCGCGCATTCATGAATTTCCAAAAATAGTAAGCCGCGATAGTGATCATGCATGTGACATACAGATCCACCGTTACCAGGTGAGAATGAGCTATTATGTTCGGCGAAAATGCGCAGAGAAAGAGCGAAAGAAGTCCTGCTGCTGGGCCATACAGTTCTTTCGACCATCGAAAAACATAAAAAGCCAGAAGCAATGAAAAAAGAACCGTGACTAGCCTGGCCCAAAGCAAGTTTCCCTTGTATGCTGATTGAGAATGATCGGAAGTTGAGCTCTCACCCAATAACTGCCCTATCTTTCCGGAAACGGCATTGAGCGCTGAAAAAGGCATCGTACTCTCAAAAAAAAGGCCCGGCCGCCGGGGATCAAGTTCCAGTATATTTCGGCCGTATTGCCAATGCCAGTCTTCATCATAAGTTAAGGATAAGTGAAGCACGCTAAAGACATTTAAGCAAAGAATGGTATAGAATAATAAAATAACAAGACACGAGACTCTTGATTTTTTCATTATTTCCAAGGGATTATCAAAAAAGTCAACTAGGACACCTTGTCTTCTTAGTATCCAAATCAGAAAACAAGTTGACAAGAAGAAAACGATAAATCCTCCGAACAAGCGACTTGCGAAGGGAATAACGGTAAAATTCTGAAATGTATCGATCTTTAGGGGAGAACGGAAAGGAATATGAATCTGCGGATCTTTAGCTCCCTCTTCGATGGTTACGTTCAGAATATTACTCTTGAAGTCGAATGCCTTGATTTGATTCGTTGGGCGCAATGTATTCAGATCGATGGATAATATGGATTTACCGAAACCATTGACAACAGCGATACTGTTTATTGAGATGATTCCACTGGTAGTGAGCGGATCAAAGCGAAGATTATAGATAGTTGTAAGTGGCGAGGAGAAGTTATACGTATGAAATTGATTGTCTCCCTTTATATTACTCCTCACTTTTTCACGCTCTGAAAAGCCCCTGCCCGTATCCAGATAAAGTACAGCCTCACTATTTACCGAAGAACTCATCGATATCTGCAGTGAAAAAGAACGGGCATCCCGATATAAAAACCTGGCGTGGATTGCCGAAATGAGCATGGCAATGACCAATGCGCAAAACAAGAGAGTGTCAAATAATTTGTGGTAAATGACTTTTCTCATTTTTCATCAGGGCATCCTGTCGTTATAGAGGATGTAGAACGGATTTAAAGCCTTGCCCAAACAACCTCTTATTAATATTACCTGTCTTGTCAGGGGCTGAGCCAGACATCGGGAAAGTAGTCTGCCCGGTCGTTGTTCGTCACCTTCCACCAAGATTCGATAGACGTGAAATCTACATTGAAACGACCCACATAAACTTCAATTTCCCGGCTATACCAGATGCCGCCCTTATTAATGTAAGGTCCAGTTATCGCAATTATCCGCGGATGATTGCTCCACCGGGGATGGTAAACCTCATGCCCATCAACCCCCGGGGCGCCGTTGATTTTGACCTGCCATTTCTTCTCATTTCGCAGATCAATCAATGTCAGATTCCGGTGAGCGCCATCAAAGATCCAGTAAAGATTTTTACCTCCTACAGAGTTAAACGCAGGCCAGCACCCCTT
>JAWOHP010000039.1:0-8866 GCA_046485065.1 Desulfobacterales bacterium
AAGTCTTAATTCAGTCGAGTTGTTTGTAAATGGTTTAGAATCAGGGTTACCTTTTGAGATAGTATCTATAGATATAAAAGATGCAGTTGAATCTTTAAAAGAAGTTTTAGGATTAAAAATAAAGGAAGATATTCTTGATCAGATATTCAGCCAGTTTTGTATAGGAAAATAATGTTTCACGTGAAACAAAAACAGGAATCTGATTTGAAATAAGAGCAGGCTCCCGGCAGGATATTATTAAACATAAACATAGCTTTTAAGGAGTTAGCTGTGGATTTAAATTTTGAGCAATTTTTTATTAAATATGAAGCTGTTGTTGAAATGGCGGATAATGCTTTTGATAAAGTCAGGGCAAGCCATTCAGAATGTATTAAATGCAAAATGCATTGTGCAGACTGCTGCCATGCATTATTTGACCTGACACTCATTGAAGCGCTCTACATAAACAATAAAGTTAAAGAGATATTTAATGACGAAAAAAGGAGCAGGCTTGAAGAAAAAGCGAACATTGCCGACAGGGCTGTTTTTAAGTTGAAGAAAAAAGCATTTAAAGAATTTGAAAGCGGTAAAAGCGAGGATGAAATATTAAAAGATATGGCTACAAAAAGATTAAGATGCCCACTTTTAAATGAAGAGAATAAGTGTGATCTCTATGAATTCAGGCCAATAACCTGCCGGTTATATGGAATACCTTTATCAATAGGGGGCACAGGGCACACATGCGGAATATCAGGGTTTCAAGAAGGAAAAAAGTATCCAACAGTTAACATGGATATAATACAAAAAAAATTATATGAAATTTCAGATGCGCTTGTTAAAAGTATAAATTCAAAATATACAAAAATATCGGAAATACTAGTTCCTGTTTCCATGGCCATATTAAATGATTATGATAAAGAATATCTAGGAATACCTGATACGGAAAAATCCACAGACGGGAAGAAAGAATAAGGCGGTAAAATGTTTGAACAAAAAGATGAAGAAGATGCAAGAAAAAAAGCCATTTATGAAACCATGTCTCCAAGAAGGCAAAAGTATATTTCAAAAAAAGGATATGATAAGTGGGACCCGTTTGAATTGCCCAAGGATCCTATTGATATCCGAAAAGACAAAACAAAAAGAACGTCCCAAATGCTTGTAAGAGAGTTTTTGCAAAGCAGAAGTTCCGGAGAATACAGCAATGAATACGGTCGCGGTGTTCTCGAATTTTGTCTTGGAATAATCAATGATGATGAACGGTATATAGGTATGTTTGAATTTGCGGGCTGGTATATCGAACTTCTTAAAAAAGAAAAGCACGACATAAAGAATTAAAGCAAAAACCTTCCGTTGCAATAAAATCAGCAAAAAAACTTTCACGCTGAAAGAATACGCGCCCATATACCGCACTGAAAAAACCAGTCATTCAAAATCTCTGTTTTCGTAGTTTTATTAAGATGTCCGGGACAAATGTTTCCATTTCAGGGAAATTTCTTCATTCAGGAGGGGAATGATTTATCCTTATTATTGACATATCTAAAAAGAAATTTAAATTGTAAAAACAGAAGATAGCAAGATAGTTTCATAAACTGCAATTTGACATGATGAATCTCTTTTTTTACAGGCTCGACATCGGTGCAAAAGGTTGTAATGCAGACTTCAGGCCGTGAAGTCGGTGGGAACAAGCAAGGTCCTTTACCGTTTATCAGGAAAATACAGTCACCGGCAAAAAAACGATTTTCATTTTCAAGGCAGGTTGAAATAGTTTCTTTTAATAGATCTTCAACTGTAAGCAGATAAATAAAGTCACTTAAGCCTATAACTGCATCAATTTCCAGGTTTCGGCAGCAAAGCCCCTCGCACCCGCTGTAGCAGCGAAGGAACGCAGACTTGCCTGACGCCTGCAAATGCTCTTCTGCAATACGGATTGACCGGCATTGCTTCTCTATAATTGCCCTTTCATAAGGAGCAATACGATTCAGAATATTTTGGGCTTTTGCAAAATAATACCTAAGAGACATTTAATTCTTTCTCGTCAGTCAATTGTTTTGAACCGGAATCGCGCTTTGTTACTGTAAAATATATCAACATTTCAAATGGTTTACGGCTATGCTTATATTTTTGATGAACACTCCCGAAGTGCCCTCCCGGCCCGCCCTATAACTCCCTCAATCCGTCCAGCACCTTCAGCATTTCGCTGTTACTCGGTATATCTGACATGCTTGTTCCATATTGGGCAAATGCAAGAGCGCCTTTCCGGTCAATCAAGAAAAGTGCTGGCATCCTGCCAAGTTTCAGCAGCTTCCATTCCTGGCCGTAAAGGTTGGCGAGTTTTCTGTCCTCATCAGGAATACCGATCATTGGCAGTTCCTCTTTTTTCCAGTACTCCGCGAACTGCTCCGCTGTATGAGGCGCGATGACAACAATCGTGGCGTTTCTTGACGTGAATTCCTTGAAATCATTTTTCATCTGGCCCAGATGTTTTCGGGCATAAGGTCAGCTGAACCCTCGCAGGAAGACAAGCATTACCGGGCCTTGCTGCTGGAACGCAGAGAGAGTTATCTTGCGGCCATCATATGAAACCGTTTCGAATTCAGGTGCGATTACACCGGCGGCAAGTGCCGACAAAGCAACCATTGAAACTATCATATAATTCATCATTGAAACACCTCCTCAACTTTGCTGAATAAATCGCCATTTAACGGGTCAGGAGTACATGCACAGAAGCATGCCGAATATGCACGTACCATTGACTATTTGAATACCTCATACCCTGGGAAATAGTCAAATTTATTCATGACCATGAAGCCGGGTACAAATCTCTCGATTAATGTGGAAACCTTCATTCTCGTCTATCGAGCCAAAACTCTTGTCAATTGCCTTTTCGCAAGTTCCGATTGTTTGTAAAAAACTTACTGATGCAACTGACCCTTCACCCAAAGCATCTGGAGTTATGTCTTTTTTCTTGACAACTAACTCTCATTTAGCCATATCCTCGCCCCGGATAGTAAATTCTTATCCTTATCCCTTATCCTGTAAGGCCTTTTATACAAAAGGAGAAGCAATGAAAGAAAAGACCCAGAAGAATTTGTATGATGCATTTGTCGGTGAGGCTAAAGCATACTTTCGGCTGCTGGCATACGCCGAGAAGGCTGACGAAGAAAAGGTGCCCCAGATTGCGCTATTATTCCGCGCCATAGCCGAAGCGGAACGGGTCCACGCCACGCGGCATTTGAACCTGGCTAAAGATCTGGTTGTCAGCGATACGGACACGAACCTGGAGAACTCATTTCAACGTGAAAAGACTCTGAGCGAGACGGCCTATCCTGAATTTATAAAAGAGGCCGAAGATGAAGTCGAAACCGCCGCTGCACTGAACTTCAGCCATGCGCGCGACGCCGAATCGTTTCATTCCAAATTGTACGAACGGGCCATTTATAATGTGATCAAGGATATAGTGAACGAGTACCATGTCTGCCAGGTCTGCGGTTATGTGACAGATAAAAAGATCCCCGACAAATGCCCGGTATGCGGCGCGCCGCCTGAAAAATTCAAGACCGTCGGCGCATGATCGTATTAAGAAGCTCTTGCATTTGAAGCAAAAAAGTTTAATCATGGGAAGAAAGAGAGACTGAAATACCGGCTTTTTCCTGCGGTGTTCCGGATTATCCCCGGAAAAAGCCCTCTTTGTCCAGGTAAAAAGGAGAATACTCTATGGATCTGAAAAGCTATTTTGAAAAAACCAAAGGTTTCGGCGTGATCTCTACGGCCGACAAAGACGGCCGCGTGGATTCAGCCGTATTCAGCAGACCACACGTCATGGATGACGGTGCCATAGCCTTTATCATGAATGATAACCTGACCCACCACAATCTTCAGTCTAACCCCAGGGCTGCTTATCTGTTCAAAGAGACCGCCGACAGCTACAAAGGTAAACGTTTCTTTTTGACCAAAATTTCCGAAGAAAAGGATAGCAAGCTGCTTACACAACTCAAACGCCGCTCCTATACGGCGGACAAAGATTTAAAGAAGTCCAGGTTTCTGGTCTTTTTTAAGATCGAAAAAGAATTGCCCCTGATCGGGCCCGGTGAAGAAGAGGATTAATCTTAATCGTCGGTATCTGACAAACGCACGAAATGAGACTCGTGCACGCCGTTTTGAAGCTGAATAGTTTCGATGCCCACGCATATGAAGGCTATATCGGGCTGATCCGGAAGATCTTGCAGATGAGCATGCCTCAGCTTGATCTGACTGCGCACAGCATCTATTTTGCCCCTATCCCCCATTACGCCGGCTTTGCCAGTGATTGTCAGTGCCCGGACCGTTGCACGCGACTCTTTTTCACGGGTATCCACCAGCAGACTGACCCTGGCATTGCTCGTCAGATTCCGGTATTTCAGTGTATTGACCGGAGTCACCAGATAAATTTCCGTGCAATCCGTTGAGCAGGTATAGGCCATCAGAGAGGTGTGCGGACCCTTGGCTCCGATTGTTGCCAGCACACAGATATTATTTTCGCGGATCAGCGTCTTGATTTTTTCCAGCACCATCTATTAATTCCCCTTTATGGAGCGCGTCGCGCGTCCGGTTTCGGATCGATTTTTAAGATCAATAGCAAAACAGGGTGTTTTTTTCAACTGCCGGAGACAAATATACCGGAACACCCATTATAAGTAATATTACAACATCGAACGAATTAATGTGATTGAATTATTTGTAAGCAAGTACAATTTTTTAAAAATCAGCGCTCTATCTTCATGACAAACTGATTTATTTCTCAGGGTGGGGCATATTTTCAGATGAATAAAGTTTAATCGGGTGTTCTCTAAAATTCATTATCTTTCCCGGTAAATAAATAAGGACTGAACCTTAAGGTTCAATCCTTATTTTAATTTTATATTAAGGATCAAATTAAGAATTATCGGAGATTAACAGCAGCATGTTTCAACATAGCAGCCGCAGGGATTGACACTGCAGCCACAGGAATCAACTACGCAACAGCAGCTCATGTCTCTTGCCGAATTTTCTTCTTCAACCTCGCTTCTTTCATCTATTTTAATGTCATTATTTTCGATTGTCATAATATCACCTCCATATGCCATAAAACAGCACGCATTTGAATACATCCCGGAATCTATTCAGCTTATTTCCCTGGATCAGCGAATCATTCATAACCACGATTATGATTCCGGCTTGATTTAAGATTAATACACGTTTGTTATATGTCAATATTCAGATATCAGAGCTTGGTGGCCGGTGGATAGAAATCAGAGGAAGTTAAATAATAAGAGCTTGCTTTTATCGGCATCACAATCCAATGTGGAATATCATCCCATATAATTTCCCCAAGCGCCCGCAGCGAAGACAGGGAAGAGGCTGCCGGTTACCGAAAACAGCCTTGAGCCGAAATCGGTAATTAAAGTGGTAATAGCGGTTCGTTGCGGAAGGTTTTACGAAGGCAGATTTAAATAACGGGGCAAGTATTCTTTGATCAACGGGATATCCTCCGAAACTTTAAAAGTGTGGATTAATCCTAATTAGCCCTTTACCACCATCTCTTCTACGAAAGCAACAGTCCCAGAGGAATAGCCCATAGCCGGTCATCAAGCCGGACAGGAGAGGTTCCGTTATATGCCAGCACCGCTGCCCGGCAATTAGGATCTGTTTTCAAAAAAGCCCGTAATCCGGATAGGTCCCTATTCTCCCAGCGAGTTCCCGCTTTAACTTCTACTGCAAGAGTTTCCCGTCCCCGGGCAATTATAAAATCCACCTCATGACGGCTCTGCACCCCCCAGAAATAACACTTTGCCTGCGGCCAGCAGGCCTCTGTAATAGCGGTAAGATTTTGAGCTACGTAAGTTTCGAGCAAAGCCCCTTTAAACGGAGAACCCAGAAGCGAATTGGATTCTTCAAAACCATTAAGGTAAGAAGCCAATCCGGAGTCAGAGAGATAAATTTTAGGGGATTTAATCAGGCGACTCGACCGGTTTTCAATATACGGCAAAAGTCTGCTTACGACAAAAGATGTTTCGAGTAAGCTCAGGTATCTGGAGGCGGTGACGCTGTTGAGTTTGGCGTCACGCGCGAGTTCGCTCAACTTGAGAACCTGACCGGTGCGAAGAGAAGTCAGTTGCAGCAGTAGTCGGAAGGAGATCAGGTCCGCAACCTGTGAAAGTGCTCGAATATCACGTTCCAGATAAGTCTGCTCATATCCTTTAAACCAGAATCGGGTTTCCTTAGCCTCCGAAAGACAGATCGACGGCATTCCGCCCAGCAATATTTCTTTATCCTCCACAGGCATAAATTTTTCTATGGTGTCCGGAATGCCGGGGTTTTGGAAAAATCCGGGCAGAAAAGGCTCTTTAGATATGTTTCCTTCTATTTCCCTTCTTGTAAACGGGTGAAGCTGCAGGTAGACCGCCCGCCCGGCAAGGCTTTCAGAGACTCCTTTAAGAAGGGAAAAATTAGCCGATCCCGAAAGCAAAAAGCGGCCGGGGATTCTCTGTTTATCAACAGATCGTTTCACGGCCATAAGCAGTTCCGGGCAACGTTGGGCTTCGTCGATGGTTACAGCATCCCCTTTACCCAAAAGGCTTTCCGGATTTTTTCTGGCTGCTTCCAGTTGCGCAAAATCGTCGAGAGAAACGTATCGCCGATCTTTCAGCCCCGGATGGTTCAGGAGCATTGTACTCTTACCTGCCTGACGCATCCCGGTAACAACAACCACAGGCATGTTTTCAAGCGCTTTTATTATTAAGGCGGAGAGTTCTCTATTGCGATAAAATGTCATATTACAACATTTAATATATGCATAATGACACTATGTCAAGATTTATTATGACAAAACTCCTTCCCCGAAGCTCATTTAATCCGATAACTTTACTGTGACATCCAATTGTTTTGAACCGAAATCAGATTCTCTGATAAAATATTATGTCAATATTTCAAATGAGTTAAAGCTATGCTTATACTCTGATGAACGTTGTCCCGGATATTTTCCCCTGAGCTTGCCCAAAATTGCCTCTTTCCGAATTGGAAACCTGCATATCCATCTTTTAATTCCGGATAAACGCTAAATATATTGGTAGAATATTACGTGCCTGAAAGTCAGACTTAATCAATGTTTATTATGTTAGTATTAATAATTAATCATTATTTCAATATATTATGCTTGATTATGCGGTGATTTTACAGTAAAGGCTGTCAGCGTTCAATCGAACAGGCTTTTCCATTATACATAATAAATATACCGCCTGATATAAGAGTCTTTTATAAAAAATTTATGATTAAACCATGGGAGGCGTTCAATGAAAAAGATAATTACTACGGCTTGCCGGGGTCTGTTTTTATGGATATTATCATCCGGGATGGTCTTTGCGGCAGATAATGCAGGCGCCGACACGGGAACAACGGCGTGGATGCTGACATCCACCGCCCTTGTACTGCTCATGGTGCCGGGCCTGGCGATGTTTTACGGCGGCCTGGTGAGGACTAAAAATGTTCTGGGAACCATGATGCACAGTTTCGTGGCTATGGCGCTTATCGGAGTTTTATGGGCTGTCTGCGGATATGCCCTGGCCTTCGGGAAAAACGTGCTGGGAGGATTTGTCGGATGGAACAACGATTATTTTTTTCTTAAAGGAATCGACGATGCCATGGTCAACGGCGTGCCCGAATACGTACTTGCCATGTTCCAGGGGAAATTCGCCATCATTACGCCCGCGCTGATAAGCGGCGCGCTGGCGGAGCGGGTCTATTTCAGGAGCTACTGTCTTTTCATCGCGCTCTGGTTTCTGTTGATTTACTGCCCTCTGTGTCACTGGGTCTGGGCGCCGGACGGATGGCTGTTCAACGCGGGAGCGTCCGGTGTTATCGATCTTGCCGGCGGCCTTGTGATTCATGTGTCGGCGGGTATCAGCGCCCTTGTCGTGGCGTTATTCTTAGGGAAACGGGAAGGTTTTCCCAAGACGACCATGCAGCCGAATAATCTGGTCATGACGATGATGGGCGCCGGACTTCTCTGGGTCGGCTGGTTCGGTTTCAACGCAGGCTCAACCGTTCAAAGCGGTATTGCGACGGCCCGTGCTCTTACCATGACCCAATTGTCGGCTGCCAGCGGGGCATTGACCTGGATAATCATCGAAGCTGTTATTTATCGTAAAGCAACCTCTCTGGGCTTTGCATCGGGAATCCTTGCCGGACTTGTGGTCATCACTCCGGCGGCCGGGGTGGTAAAGCCCTACGGAGCCCTTATTCTCGGCGCCTGCTCTTCAATGGCCTGTTATTACGCGTTAAGCGCCAAATTGAAACTCGGATATGACGACTCTCTGGATTGTTTCGGGATTCATGGAGTGGGGAGCGGCCTCGGGGTTCTTCTGTTGAGCTTTTTCATCAGGGAGAGCTGGATGAGAGACGCATCGGCCGCCGCCGGGTCAAATTGGACCATGTTCAATCAGTTATTCATCCAGGCAAAAGGGCTGGGCGCCACAATAATCTTTGCAGCGCTGGGAACGCTTTGTATCTGCTTTATCGTTGAAAAAATCTTCCGGTTCAGACTCGACAGGGAAAAAGAATTCACCGGTCTTGATCAGTCCCTGCATGGTGAGCATGGGTACGGGATGCTCCAGCCCTGACCTGGTAAAAAAATTTCTAAGCCGATGTCTGGCATGGAAAGGAAAATAAGGGACCGCGCAAAGAGATACAGATTGTTTATCGCATTAGAAATCATCCGGATTGACACTTTAGATCGTTAAAAAGGGCCATTTCCGGTTGGAAACCGTTTAATCAGATAAATCTTCCACGTCAGTTAATTATTTTTATCCGAAATCGAATTTCGCTACTATAAATATATCATTATTTGAAATGGTTATGATTATATTCTGATGAA
>JAWOHP010000045.1:0-49826 GCA_046485065.1 Desulfobacterales bacterium
ACCTTGCCGTCCTGTCGCTTCCACTTCTGCACGAAGGCCGGCGGATCGCGCTCGAACTCGTCGCGAAGCCGCACCACCTTCATGCGGGTCGGGAGATCCTGCGGGGTCTTGACCTCGACGGAAAGGCCGAAGCGGTCCTGCAGCTGCGGGCGCAGCTCGCCCTCCTCCGGGTTCCCGCTGCCGACCAATACGAAGCGAGCAGGATGGCGAATACTCAGGCCCTCGCGCTCGACCAGGTTCTCGCCCGACGCGGCCACGTCGAGCAGCGAGTCGACCAGGTGGTCCTCCAAGAGGTTGACCTCGTCGATATAGAGAAAACCGCGATGGGCACGGGCGAGAAGCCCGGGCTCGAAGGCCTTCTCTCCCTTCGTGAGGGCCCGCTCGAGATCCAGCGCGCCGATCACGCGGTCCTCGGTTGCGCCAAGCGGCAGATCGCCAAAAATGATGATCGACCATATTGACAAAAAGAGAAAAGCTCTTGGCCTTGATAAAGGAAAAGAGCGTGTACTGGTCGATATGGCTGCACGAAGAGAAATGGCCGCTGTGGCATAATTTATAGGATATTTAAGGATTCGAGGGCTCAATAGCTCAAGGATTTAAGTGACTTAAAAAGCATTCGCTATCTTCACTGCTTGCGGTGAGGATAGCGAAATGATTTTTCCTTTTATAGTGAATATTTCAAGGCATAACACCGTATTTTTTCAGTTTCTTATGAAGAGTCCTTCTTGTTATGCCGAGCTTCCGGGCTGTTTCGCTTTTATTCCCTTTCAAAGATTCGAGAGTTCTTAATATCGAGGCTTTTTCGATCTCTTCTAGCGGCATATCTGCGATTTCAGGCCAGACAGGGCCGGAAGTCTCTTCAGAATATTTTTTTACAACAGGCAGGTCATCCTCATCAAGGTATTCCGAACGTGCCAAAACAACCGCCCTTTCAACCGCGTTCATAAGTTCCCGCACATTTCCAGGCCAGTCATATTTAACGATTCCGTCCATAGCTCCAGGAGTAAAGCCTTTGATTTTTTTGTGATTTTTTTCGGCAAACATTCTAACAAAGTTTATTGCAAGAAGAGGAATATCTTCTTTTCTTTCCCTCAGGGGAGGAGCCTTCAGATTAACAACATTGAGGCGATAAAAAAGATCTTCACGAAAAGCGCCTGACGCAATCATTACTTGAAGATCCCTGTTAGTGGCAGCAATAACCCTCGTATCAATTTTTATGACACTCTCCCCCCCGACACGTGTTATCTCCCTCTCCTGAAGCACGCGTAAAAGCTTCACCTGCATTGAAAGCGGCATCTCGCTGATTTCATCCAGGAAAATACTTCCACCGTTTGCCTGGATAAAACGGCCGTCTTTCCTCCTGTCCGCTCCGGTGAAAGAACCCTTTTCATGTCCGAAGAGTTCGGATTCAAGAAGTGTTTCGGTTATGGCTGCACAGTTGACCCTCACAAAAGGTCCTGTTTTCCTTGTGCTGTTGAAATGAATGGCTCCTGCAATCAGTTCTTTTCCGGTTCCCGATTCACCTGTTATTAAAACTGTTGCCTCTGAAGGAGCAACAAGGGCAACCGTCTCGAGCAATCTGACCATAGCCGGACTGCGCCCGATTATCTTTGTCCTGTCAAAATGGATTCCGAGGTTTTCCTTGAGGCGGATGTTTTCTTCTTTGAGCCGGACATTTTCCATGGCCCTTTCAATGGTCAGTCTCAATTTATCAAAATCAAGAGGCTTCGTCAGGTAATCATAAGCCCCCTGCTTAATCGCGTCTACAGCCGCTTCAACAGAGGAATATGCCGTCATAATAATAACCGGAATTGCAGGATTGAATGATTTGATTTCAGAAAGGGCCTCAATCCCTGATACTCTCAGCATCCTTACATCCATCAGGACCAGATCGTAAGCTCTTTCCCGGACTTCTGCAATTGCCGAAGATCCGTCGTCCGCCTCGGAAATATCATACCCCCATCCCCCGATCAGCGCGTGAAGCATTGTTCGGTGAGCGTTATCGTCATCTACAACAAGTATTCTGTTTTTTTTCTTCATACGGCCATTATCCCTGCCTTTCGCCGGGCAAAAAGAGCGTGAAAGTTGTCCCTTCTCCGGGATGGCTTTGAACCGCGATTTTGCCGTCATGAGCTTCTATTATATTGTGGACTATGGCAAGCCCGAGACCTGTTCCGGTCGTTTTTGTAGTAAAATACGGATCAAAAACATGGGGAAGGTCTTTTTCGCCGATACCCTGGCCTGTATCTGAAATCTTTATGATTGCACCTTTCTCTTCTTTTGAAAGCTCGACTGTCAGCCTGCCTCCATTTTCCATGGCCTCAATAGCATTAAGGTAGAGGTTTAAAAGAACCTGGTTAATCCTGTCTCCGTCAATTGCGATTTGAAGATCCTCGTCCAAGAATACGGTCTTAATTTCAATTTTCTTATCTGCCGCATCCCTTTCCAGTAGTTTAAGAGAATTTTCAATGATAGTGCGGAGAGAAACAGGTTTTTTTGAAACAGATACCGGCCTTGAAAGTTCAACCAGCTGGCTCACAACCCTGTTCAGTCGGTCAACTTCCTGTATCATGATTCCCGCAATCTGTTTATCCTCTTCTTTCTCCTGCCTTTCCCTGAAATAGACGGCAAACCCCTTTATGGAGCTTAACGGATTTCTTATTTCATGCGCAACACCCGCCGCAAGACTTCCAAGGGATGCAAGTCGCTGGCTTCTTGCAACTTCCCTGCGAAGAGAGCGGACTTCGCTTAAATCCTTAAAGAGAATAACATAACCGAGAAAATTGTTTTTTTCATCTTTTAGCTCGGTGGCACTGACTTCAAGAGGTACAGCTCTTCCGTCTTTCAATATACAATCAATCTCCGTTTCAATGATTCCCTTCTGATCCTCCAGGCCGGTGAGAATTTTCCACAAAGCAAAAGGAAGAATCTCTTCAGCGCCCTTTCCCGATATATCCGGAGGCGAAATGGAGAGAATCGATCCTGCGGTATTGTTTGACAATGCAATCCTTCTCTTATTATCCACCGCAATAAGGCCTATAGGCATGTTTTCTACCAGATGATCTGAAAAAGCCTTTATTCTAGACAGGGAAGCTTTTGTATTTCTGTAGCTCTGGGCCATGAAAAGCATCACAACTCCTGCAAAACCGATAAGAAGCAGCACGATTCCCATTATGACTGAATGTTTCATATCGGCAAGTCTTGCGTCTTCAAGCGCAGACATATCAAGACCGACGAAGATTATGAGATCCTCCTGCCGCGGATTTTCAATAACACACTCCGGATTAAACCATCTTCGCATCATATCTCCGCGGCGCATTCCTCCGACAGGAGCAAACCTTCTGTATACTTCAAATATTTTTGTGCCATCAGGGCCTGTAACAACACGCCACTGTATATCCTTCGCCACAGAGATCTCTTTTAAGTCGAGACCTGTTTCGTAGGTTTGCCCGACATGGTCGGGATGGCTGTGGGCAACGACAGTCCCTTCGGCGTCCGTGACAAGAAGATAGACTATATCAGACTGCATCGCGGTTTCGCTTAAAAGCCTCTGAAGGTGAAAGCTTCCCATGAAGTTTCCGGACATGCCGGTTCTTGCGCCTGCTTCGAAAGACCTGATGAGAGCAGCGCCTTTCTCAAGAAGAAGGCGGGTATTATTAAAACTTGTCCGGTGAATATTCTGCATTGTAATGAATGCGAAAATAGGAAAAAGGACTATGACCGCGCCGATAAGAAGCCACGCCGGAACACCCGCCCAGAATTTGCTGTTAATTATTTTCTTAAACATATCTTTTTATAGAAGCAAAGAAAGTGCCATAGTTCTTGAATTTATAACAAGCCGGAATGCTTGATAATATCAATATTATCGTTAAGCAGCCAAGTCTTATCTGCATATTTTTTATCCGCTTATTTCCTGAATACTTTTTTCCATGGATACCAAGTATCCACGATCACACCATTAATAGCAAGAAATATTAGTTTTATGCTTTACCGATCGGTAGAGAAAATTAAGGAAATTTTTCCATACTACCTGTGAGGAACATATTGAAGATGCAAAATGTAATTTATGATAACGGCAAAAAGGCAGGCAATAAATGGCGTCAGAAACCATCCTGTGAAGATATTGAAGAGTGTCTTATTGCTTATTGTATCAACCCCCCTGATGAGACCAATCCCGAGCACCCCTCCGATAATAGCCTGGGAAGACGAAACAGGCACACCGAGCATAGTATAAAAATAAATTGTAATACCGAGAGAAAATACTACCACGAAAGAGGAAAAAGGATCGAGCTTGACAAGCTTCCTCCCCACTGTTTCCATCACGGGTCTGCTGAAAGTCATTATGCCAAGAGCTATGCTTACCCCTCCAATGAGAGCGGCATTAAAAGCGCTGAGCATACCGGCGCCTACAAAAACCGCGGTTACATTTGCTACATTGTTGGCTCCAAGCGCGTATGCTCCGAATGACCCGACGATAATCATGCCTATCCGTATCAACACGTCGGATTCGAACATATTAAGATTGATCCTGTTATAAAGATATGCAAGAACCTTGTGCAGAATAATTGAAACAACCGCCGCCCCTATCGGTGTTCCGAACCAGCATGCCACAACCTTTCCCATACCCGTAAAATTAAGCTGGCCGTTTAATATGCCGATGCCTATAATTGAACCGACAACCGCCTGGGATGTTGAAACAGGCAGACCGAATGCCGTCATCAGGACAACGGCAAGCGCGGCTGCAACAGATGATATTACTGCTTCTTCTTTTCCAAAACTGGTAAGTCCTTTAAGGGTCTCAATACCGGCATAACCTGATATGACAGCTCCCAGGATAACAAATATCGACGCAAGAATCGCCGCGGTACGGAATTTTACCATTTTGGAAGAGACTGCAGTTCCAAAAACATTTGCCGCATCATTAGCCCCGAGAGACCAGCCCATAAATATCCCGCCGAGAAGAGAAAGCATTATACCTGCCTCTTGAGACTAATTATATTTACAAACTTTGACACTTCCTCTGCAGCATCGGAAATATTTCCTATTTTTTCAATAAGATCTTTTAACTGAAGCTTCCTGAAGGGGTCTATCTCCGAACCAAAGATCATGGCAACTATTCTACGCTCGATATTATCGCAGTGACTTTCATTTGTTTCTATATTTCCAAGCAACGTCCGTATTCCGCCCGAATTCTTGAAAAGGGCAACAGACTGTCTGATAAGAAGCTCGCAGCACTCAATACTTATCCTGATAAGCTCTCTGATTTCATCAACAATAAAGTCCGGAATTGTAAGTCTTTCGGCCTGAACCATGTAAAGGATATCTTTAAAAAGGCGGGGGATGGTGTCAATCTTGTTCAGAAGCCTCATTATATCCCCCCTGGAATCCGGGATAAGTGTCTTGCCGTACATTATATTGTTGATCTCATCGCTTATATCCGATGTCTTATTTTCATATTTATGCGTCTGCTTTATATAAAAATCAAAATTTTCACACTCCGGATCATTCAGAAAGCATGTATTCATAGCCATTGAAAAACTCTCCTGGCTCAATTTGAAGGTATCAAGGTATTGATATACCAACAGTTCTAACTGCCGTTCCTTCTTAAAAATAAAGCTCAGCATAAAAGTCACCTGTAGGCGTCTATAGTAGTTGTCAAAATAATGTTCCGATTGGAGCGGTTTGAAATTCCCCACTTCAGAGCGGACGGGGAATGTGCTGTTTCGGTTCAAATTGTTTGAATATGAATACTCATGTGCACCCATAACAGGGCATAAAGAAAGTGAATTGATCAAGGCCCCCGCTCATTCAGGCAGAACCATACATTTGTGCGGATTCAGAGAAAAGTATATTTCATGACCTTCTTCCTGAGGGAGTTGATGCGGAGCCTGCACCCTGATTGTGGTGCCTTTTATATTTATGAAAAGAAACAGGAAATTTCCGAGGTATGCTTTATTGGCAACAGTACCCTTAAAAAGATTCTCCCCGGATTGAGGCATTTCAGTGAATACCTCCACATCTTCGGGGCGAATTGATGCATAGACTTTCATACCCGGTTTCGCCGCTTCGATGCCTGTTGAACCGCACAAAATCTTCTCACTGAATTCTGTGCGCACATAAACTTCATTTGTGTCGGAAAGAACCTCTACTATCTCTCCGGGTATGAAATTCATGGCGCCGATAAAATCGGCTACAAACCTGGTGGCGGGCTTTTCATATATTTCGTGAGAGGAGCCGATCTGCACAATGTTTCCCTTTTCCATAACGACGATCCGATCCGAAATAACCATCGCTTCAGCCTGATCGTGGGTTACATAGACCGAAGTAATACCCATACGCTTGACCAGGCTCTTGATTTCAAATCTCATTTTTTCTCTTAGCTTGGCATCCAGATTGCTTAGTGGTTCATCAAGAAGCAATACCTTGGGATTTCTAATGAGAGCTCTTGCCAGAGCTACTCTCTGCTGCTGCCCGCCGCTCAACTGACCCGGATATCTCTCCTCCAGGCCCTGCAGACCCACCAGCTCCAATACATCCTTAGCTTTTTTCTTAATGTCCTGTTTTGATATCTTCTGAAGTTTCAGGCCGTAAACTATGTTGCTGTAGACTTTCATATGCGGCCAAACGGCATAATTCTGGAACATCATTCCTATTCCTCTTTTTGCCGGCTGGACAAACCCTTCTGAAATCATAGACTTGCCGTCAATAATTATATCGCCATCCTCAGGCTTTTCGAGTCCGGCAATGCAGCGAAGAGTGGTTGTTTTGCCGCATCCGCTTGGGCCTAAAAGGGTCAGCAGTTCTCCTTCCTTCACTTCAAGATTTATACGGTTGACAGCTGTCACTTTTTTATATTGTTTGAACAGGTTTCGGATCTCAATAAATGCCATTAAATATGTCTCCTTAGTTCTTCACTTGATATCATGCAGCTCACACGGCCTGTCTGTATATTATCTTCCTTCTCCCGGCCCCCATGCTGCTTTGAGAATACCTCCGCCGATTCTTGCAACGATCAGCAGAAGAATAAACGTGATCACGATCATGAGAAAAGCCATTGCCGCGGAGATTCCGAATTCCATGCCGCGGTGCCAGTTCAGATAAATTCCTATGGGCAGGGTTTCCCAACCTCCCCTGTAAAGAAATATCGCGGTGGAAATTTCCTGAAAGGCCATGATAAAAAACATCACAACGCCGACAAGAACTCCCTTGACCAATAGCGGTAGGGAAATGTTTATAAAAGTCCTGAATTTACCCACACCAGATACTTCCGAGGCTTCCTCGAGCGAGACATCGAGCTGCAGATAGGAAGCATGCGCTATCCTTAAGAAATATGGAAGCCGTCGTGCAAAGAGAGCAAGCGGCATTATCATCCAATGCGTTGCAAGCGATATGCCTTCCCAGAAGGCCAGAAGATAACTGACGCCAATGGCAATCCCCGGAAAAGCTAGCATCAATGTTATCATAAAGTCGAGGGCATCTTTCCCCGGAGTTTTTGTTCGGACAATTATATAGGCAGCCGGAAGCCCGAAAACAACCCCGAAAATCAGGGCTATAATGCTGAAAACGAATGAATTTTTTATCAGCATGGGGCTTTCCAGCAGAATTACCCTGAAGTTGTCCAAAGTCCAGTATGTTGGAAACGGTTCAAAAACCCATCTTCTTGAAAAAGCTGACAGACCCAGAACAATAGGAATCAGCAGGACAAGGGCTGCTATAAAATACATATAAATATAAGAGCCGGTTTTCACTAATGGACTGGGTTCGATCACCCTTCCTTCGGCGGTTGTCCCTTTTGAAAGGCCTGTATATTTCTTTTTTTCCACCCACCATCTTGCAAGCAGAAAGAGAGCTATGCAAACAACTGAAGAAACAACAACAGCCACGATCCCCATATATTTCCGGTGCGTATCCGTAAAGTGATAGGCTATGTTGATGTATGCTACGGAAGGAAGAAAATCAACCTGTCCCAGAATGAGCGGGGTAAGCCAGTCTGTAAACGGCCACAGGAAGACCATGACGGCGCCCGCAAGATAACTCGGTGTGCAAAGAGGCAATGTTACGGTTATGAATCTCCGGAAACCGCTCGCACCTTCTACTTCGGCAGCCTCTTCAAAAGAAGGATCTATACTGGTAAAACCCGCTGAAAGACTGAGTACAATGAAGGGGAGCATATGCAGGGCTTCTATGAACACCAGTCCGTGGAATCCGAAGATGAAATTTATCGGTTTCTCTATCAATCCGGCATCCATAAGAAGCAGATTCATAGTGCCGAATTTTCCGAAAAAGATTACGAATGCGAATACTCCCGCGTAGGCCGGCAGAACGATAGGCATAAGGATAAGAGCAGTGAAAATTGTCTTTCCCCGCTGCCTGTATCGAGCCAGAATATATGCCAGGGGTATTCCGAAAAGTGTTGTAACAAGAAGCACCATGGTGCTCAGCACGAGGGTGTTCCAAAAGGTTTTGAGATAATACGTATCCTGGAAAAATTCCAGGTAGTTCTGTATGCCTGAACCGCTGGTTCCTGAAATTTTCAAGCTTTCTACTATAAGAATTGAAAGCGGATAGATCACCAGAAAAGCTATTACGGACCAAAGGATAGCAGACAGAAGATTATTGCCACGGGACATGTAGAATCCTTAATTTATAACTCCGGAACATGCGGACGGACTTCCGCCCGATCGTTCCGGAGTATATTCTGTTTTACAATATTACAAACTTTATCCTTATTTAGAAACAAGCAGTGAACGCGCCTTTGTCGCAGCCAGTCGTGCCTCAGCGTACTTACCGTCATATTCGAAGAGTTTCCGGGCTTCTTTTATTTTATCCTCAGCCTTTTTTACATTCATTTTGGCCGCTTTTGCGGCACTGACTTCTCCCTCGACTTCTTCAATCAGGAAGAGGCTGCTTTTCAATTCTCCCCATTTTCTGTATATCTCGAACTCATAATACTTGTTGACTTCGTCCCATCTCTTTGCAGCAAGATCCAGGTCATAGTTAATAAACCCGACCTTCAGATCCCAGAAGTTATCGACACCAAGAGCAGCCTTGGCATGTTTGGCCATGACAACACCTTCTTTTTCCCACTGTGTGAAATTAATATCCTTTCTTGCAACGAAATAACCGCCTTCCAGAACATATTTCTGTCCTTCCATGCTGAACAGCCAGTCCAGGAAGATCTTTCCTATTGCTTCGTTAGGCGAGTTTTTGAGCAGCGCAACAGCTTCGGGAACAAGGATTGTTTTATCAGGGAGCAGGTCACGAACAGGATAACCGTCTTTGCGGGCAACCATTGCGTTCATCTGCGGCTGGGCAATTCCGATCGGAGCTTCTCCACGGCTTACAAGGTGTGTCGTATCAGTACTGCCTGTTGAAAAGCGGGCCAGTTGAGCGGCAAGCAGCCTGTTCATTGCCCAACCTTCTTTCTCCCCGAATCCCTGCAGGAGAATCTCAACGACTTCATGCACTGTACCGGAGGCATACGGCAATGTCTGAACAATGTTGCCTCTGTATATAGGATTAAGAAGTTCTCTCCATGTTTTCGGTGGGGGCAGCTTCAGGGCTTTCAGGACTTTCTCATTGTAAAGGTTGGTGACGATCCAGGGCGCGAAACATGTCCAGGCTCCGTCTGCATCCTTTACCTTCATGCCGTTCCATTCGGCGGGAACCATATCCCAGTCCTTCGGCTTGTAAGGAATGACTCGTCCTTCTTTTTTCAGAACCTCATGCGCCGGCGCACCTGCGCCCAGGAAGACATCGGCATCAGGTTTATCGCCCCATGCCCTCAGCTTGTCGACGCAGACCGGCCAACCACCCGGATGAACAAACGTGATATCCACATCCTTATTATAGGTTTTTTTATAGTATTCCTTGAAACCTTTCATCAGGCTGTCGGATAACTCCTTATAAACGGGACCGATCCATCCCAGTTTATCGGCCGCCTGTGCGTCTGTTGTTAAAGCAGGAATAATAAACGCTGCTGAAAAGACAGCCAGAAATGTTACAATCAGGATCCTCTTGTTCATTTTGACCTCCTTATGGTAATGTTGTCATAAATACCCTCTTTCAGCTTATAATTCGCTGACCCGCCAACAATCCTTTTCCGGCAATACCTCCTTTCATTTTTTAAATTAATGTATAGTGTTACGGTATATCTCTCAAATCCCTAAATTCGGATTCTGACCAAGCTCGACCTATTTTGTATTATATTTCTTGTAATTCCATTAAAAACATACGTCAAGAACAAAAAATGCATTATAACCTATTGCTATAATAACAAAACATGTGTAATTTCATTTTTACAAAATCATCAAACGTCTTTACCGTTTGATTTTCCCCGGAAGTATAAATTCATACCTCTTCCTAAGTATTTTTGTTTTAATAAAAAGATCGATCTGCCGGAAAGCAAGAAACAGTGCCCATATCATTCTATCTGTTCGGTAATACTTTTCAATCTCATCTGCTGAAAGAGGTTTTTCTTTTCCAAAGAACATGCTGTTCATTATTTCAACTGCTAAGGGCACAATCTCAGGTTTCTGTTCCTTGAAGAGATTTGCCGCAAGATCAATGCAGATCTGGCGCTTGTCATAATAACGGTTCATGACATCATCTAAAAAAAATAGGCGCAGCATCCAGCGCAGAAATCCGGGAGCGCTTTGAAGCAGGAGTTCCGGATCGAGCTGTTCAACACCGTTTTTCCTGTAAAGGGGCGTGCTTGTGTCGACAAAATATAGATCATCCTCTATGTTACCAGGAACAACCCAGTTGGAAAGCTGCCCGTCCAACGCAAGCTCCAGGAGAGGCTTCTTTTCCCTGTTAAAGCTCCACACAAGCTCTATCCGTGAGAGGATTTTTTCCATCATCTTTCCGGTCTCATCAGAATTCAACACATGGATAAGTTTATGGGCAAAGCGTTCCGGAGGAAGAATCTTTTGTGCAATATAAAGAACAACGGGCCTGCCGGGAAGAGCAATTATTTCTGTTCCGCTTTCAGGAAGATTCAATCCGGATTCGGCAAGCAGGTTACAATATTCAAGGAATTGTCCCGAATATCTTTCGGCAAAGGCTGTATCCTTAAATAGAGGCATCCTTTTATATGCGATATCGGAACATCCTTCTATATGAAAAACAGTCGATATCTCACCGAATCCGAGTATTACGGCCGGAACTGTCGAATCCTTCAGATTTTGGGGATCCAACCCGGCTTCAAATTTCTTAAGAAGATCAGAGTCGATGTTAATCATTTTACACCCCGCATCAAAAAGGATCTCATAGATTCCGCTGAATAAAGCGCCTTGTCAAGCCTGTCAATCACCCAGTCCACCTGCTCCTCTTCCATGACAAGCGGAGGAAGAAACTGACAAACCGAGGTGTCATTGTTTGCATAGAGCATCAGCAGATCATTATCATACGCGGCCTTCGTTAAAATCGGGCCCGAAATTTCATCCGCATGCTTTAAACCCATCATAAGGCCAAGCTGCCTGAAACCTCTTAGATACTCAGGATGTTTTTCCTTAAGCATTGCAACCCCGGCTTCAAACCTCAGGCTCAGGTTGTTTACATGGTCAAGAAAATCCGGTGCGGAAGATATTTGAAGAACCCGGCTGGCAACTCTGCATCCGATCTCCGATCCTCCGAAGGTCGAAATATGTATAAAAGGGTCTGCATGGAAGACTGATTCGAGCGGTTTTCTTATGACCGTGGCGCTGATTGGATAAATCCCGCCTGAAAGGCCTTTCCCGATAACAACAATATCCGGAATAATGCCGAAATGTTCAAAACCCCATAATCTGCCGGTGCGGCCGAGCCCTGTCTGGACTTCATCCAAGATGAGGATAATATCGTGTTTTGTACAGAATGCCCGTACCGCTTCAAGATAACCGGGCGGGGGAATAACAATACCGAGGGTGGCGGGAACAGTTTCAAGTATTACGGCTGCCATATCCTTTCCGGCTGCCGCAAAAAGGGCATCAGGATCGCCGAATGGAACCTGAACAAACCCGGAAGCAGGCGGTCCGAAAGGAGTCCTGTATTTTTCATCCCCCGCTGCCATTGCGAGGCCTGTATGCCCGTGGTATCCGCCGCGGGCGGAGATGATTCTGGGTTTGCCCGTATAAGCCCTTGCAATTTTAAACGCAAGATCAACGGCTTCTCCGCCTCCAACTCCGAAAATTGTGTAATCAAGATCACCCGGCATCAGTTCCGAAATAAGAAAAGCAAGTTCGGCTCTCTCCCTGCTGATCAGATGATGATTGCCTATGTCGACTTCTTCAAGACTCTCTTTCAGGACATTTACCAGCTCATTGCTTCTGTGTCCCAGGTTGAAAACCCCTCCGTTGCAGTGGAGATTGAAAAGGCGCTTTCTACCGTCCATATCCCACAGGAAAGGTCCTTCTCTGCGGCCCATGACGAAATCCATTCCGTATTTTTTGAAGAATTCCGCCTTGCCTGAAGAGACATGGTCTCTGAAAAGATCGATAACGCGCTTTTTTGAATCGGTCTGATTGGATTTTTTTTCAGAAGCCATCAAATCATCCCCGCTTTTGCTACATTATGCCGCATTTTTCTGGAAAGCCTCCTGGACGGCCCTTTCTTTTTAGTATCAGTCCGCCTCTCTTCCTCATCATTCTCCGTCCCGGAATCGTAAAGGTATGAAGCTGCAGCCCTGATTTTATTTTCGAACAAAGGAGAACTTATTGTGGCGGAGCCTTTTGCTTCGGCAAATCTTACCACATCCATATCGGAAGACACTATCAAGGCATTCTCCCTGTAATCCGATGCCAGTTCTTTTATAACCGTATCGGCAGAGTCCGGACGCCTTGAGAAACGAACCTCAATCCCTTTTATCTTCTCTTTGGCTGAAGAATAGACGGAATCGCTTATACCGTCGAAGACAACGGTAATTCTGTGCGGTTTATTCTTTTTATAGGAAGCAAGCAGATCGAGCAGCGCTCTCCTCCCGATCTGAATGTCTCTGCGGTCGAGAGAGCTTAATAAAGGAGATTGGCGAATCAGATTATACCCGTCAATTATTATATGAAGAGACATCTAATAAGCCCTTTTCATAACATCTGATTGAGAGCCATGTCGGGGTATGGGAGTTCTTACGAATCGCATGAATCTGAACAAACCCTTCGCCAACGGCGGCATATCCGCATCCATTAAATCCGTACAGCCCCAGAGGATTTATTATCACGAAGCCGTTTATCGTTTCCGCCTGCATACTCTTTGTCGAACACCAGGGGGCGTCCTCGAAGTCTTATCATAAATTTCATGCAGTTCGTACGCGCTCTCATACCCCGACATTGCTAATGTCAGTTGTTCATAGTTCTCGAAGCAGAAACGCAGTAAAAGGCTCGCAAGGACCTATCTCGCGCGCTTGAGGCGGCTGATCAGATTATCGAGATCCTCATTGCTGTAAAACTCAATCTCTATTTTCCCTTTCTTCCCGTGTCTTTTAATTTCAATCTTTGTTCCAAAATGGCGTGACAGTTCTTCCTGAAGACCTGAAAAGTATATATCATCCGAGCTTTTATGTTTTTCCCGGGGTGTTTTCTTCGATTTAAGACGATTCACGAGTTTTTCGGTCTCTCTTACCGAAAGACCCTTCGATATTACCGCCATCCATGCGGTCTTCTGCTGGGCTGACGTTTCTGCTCCCAGCAGCGCTCTCGCGTGTCCCATGCTCAGTGTGCCGTCTAAAATACTTTCCTTAATCTGCTCCGGAAGCTGACGTAGCCTCAAAAGATTGGCAACCGCCGGCCTGCTTTTTCCCACACGTTTTGAAGCCTCTTCCTGTGTTAGGTTAAACTCGTTCATAAGGCGATGGTAGGCTTCCGCTTCTTCTATCGGGTTAAGGTTTTCGCGCTGAATATTCTCGACTATCGAAATTTCGAGCATTTCGGAATCGGGCACATCCTTAATTATAACCGGAACCTCTGTCAAACCGGCCATCCTGGCCGCCCTGAGACGTCTTTCTCCTGCTATTAATTCAAAATCTGTCGCATTTCTTCTGACAAGGAGGGGTTGAATAACGCCCTTTTCTTCAATAGACCGTGCAAGTTCTTCAAGTTCCTTTTCAGAAAAACGAATTCTTGGCTGGTATTGATTCGGCCTTATAAGCCCTATATCGCAAAGTATATGTTTTTCCGACCCCTTCTCCTCGGAATCAAGACCCGGAATAAGCGCGCCGAGCCCTTTTCCGAGAGCAATCTTTTTCCTGATTTTTGAACCTGAGTTCTTGTCCATCTAACTCCCCTGAATGCATGTTAAAATTGTACGTTCTTCAAAGGTCTTGTAACCGTACCGTCCAATATCTCTTTTGCTAGATTCACGTAGCTTCTGGCCCCCGTTGAAGCGGCATCATAAAGTATTATCGGTTTCCCGAAGCTGGGCGCCTCACCAAGCCGCACACTTCGGTGTATTATGGTTTTAAAAACCAGATTCCTGAAATGTTTTTCCGCATCTTCTGCCACCTGCATGGAAAGGTTCGTTCTCTTGTCATACATGGTAAGAAGTATCCCTCCTATCTTAAGACCAGGATTCAGGCTTTGCCTGATACGCTTAACCGTGTGCAGAAGCTGGCCAAGTCCCTCCAATGCATAAAATTCACATTGAAGCGGAATCAGAAGCGAATCGGAAGCAGTAAGTGCATTTAAGGTCAAAAGACTTAAAGACGGGGGACAATCCAGAATGATATAGTCGAATGAATCCCGGATTCCGGTAAGAAGATTTTTCAGAACTTTTTCACGATCAGCAAGGGACATCATCTCAACTTCAAAACCTATCAACTCAATATTTGAAGGTATAGCTTTTAAAAACTCGATCTGAGTGTCAACTATAATGCTTTTTACATCTGCTTCTCCAAGCATTCCGTGGTAAAGTGTCTTGTTAATGCCGGTTTTGTCGACACCAATCCCGGTCGTTGCATTAGCCTGGGGATCACAGTCAACAAGAAGTGTCCTTTTTTCTGAAATTGCAAGCGATGCTGATAAGTTAACTGCTGTTGTCGTTTTTCCAACCCCACCTTTTTGGTTGGCTATGCTTATAATATATGCCATAATGCAAGATATCTAACATAAAACTTTATGCTTGGAAAGAACATATAATTGGAAACGCCTTAGTATTTTTAATTTGTTTACGGATGTACGCAAAATAAAAAAACGGAACGTATGAAAACCATAATTAAACTAATTCTCATTTATACAATGATAATATCTCCCGGAATTTTTTTAGATCCCGGAAAAGCTTTTTGTATGACCGTGAAAGAG
Organism: Desulfobacterales bacterium; assembly: GCA_046485065.1. Taxonomy (GTDB): domain Bacteria; phylum Desulfobacterota; class Desulfobacteria; order Desulfobacterales; family RPRI01; genus RPRI01. Next base: position 15,270 of record JAWOHP010000045.1, read on the forward strand.
GAGGAAGAGCTTTCACACGAATTCATGAAGGCAGTTTTAAAACATTATGAACTTATTGATGATCCTATTCTGGTAAAATATGTCAGCGATATAGGAAGCAAAATACTGGCCGCTGCTCCTCCCCAGCCTTTTGCCTACCGGTTTCATATAGTCAAAAATGAAAATTACAACGCATTTGCAGGTCCGGGTGGTCATATATTTATTCACAGCGGTCTTTTTGAAGCAATGGAAGATGAAGAAGAACTTGCAGGTATAATAGCACATGAAATTTCCCATGTGGTATGCCGTCATCTTTCAGACAGGTTTGAAAGATCAAAAAAAATTCAAATAGCCACTCTTGCCGGAATGGCGGCAGGTATACTCCTTGGAGCAAAAGGCGGGGCTGAAACAGCTTCGCATGCTTTAACAATAGGCTCTGCAGCTGCCGGCCAGTCACTCTCACTTGCCTACAGCCGTGAAGATGAAATGCAGGCAGACCAGATAGGTCTCGATTATCTTAAAAAAGCCGGTTACACCGGAGAAGGGATCGTTACCATCCTCAAAAAAATTCGCGACAAACGATGGTTCAGTTCGGCTGAGATTCCTGCCTACCTTACAACACATCCTGCCGTTGAAGAACGTATTGCCTACATGGGATCCCGGGTTGAAAAAAGTCCGGAACATTCGGGAAACAGATTCTCCAGTTCGAAAGATAATTTTGATAAAGCGCATACAAGGCTTATTGTAACTTGCGGCAACGATGAGAATATATTGAGGCTTTTTGAACAGGATGTGACAAATTATCCCGATGATCCGGTTGCACATTACAGATATGCGCTTATTCTTTCAAAAACGGGGAACAGGATAACTGCTGTAAATCATTTCAAAAAAGCTCTAGAGAAAAAAGCTTTTGATCCTGACATATTAAGAGAGCTGGGCAAAACATACTTTCAGGACGGCCTTTATAAGGAAGCGGAAAAGACCCTTGAAGGCGCAATAAGCCTTGCTCCGGATGATCCGGAAGCCCTGTTTTTTTCAGGACGAATCAAGGCTGAAACGGGGAGGTTGAGCGAGGCTGAACAACTATTTAAAACTATTACCGAAAGACACCCCTACTATATCCCGGCATTATATTTCCTTGGTGAAACAAGCGGGAAAGCCGGCAATTTTGCAGATGCGCACTATTATCTCGGCTCATATTACACAATCAAGGAAGATATTAAAAACGCCCGATTCCATCTTGGTAAGGCATTACAGGAGACAGATGATCAGGGCAGAAAGATTAAAATAGAAGAGATGCTTAAGGATATAAAAAAGAAGGAAAGAAAAGAGAAAGGAAAAGAGCCTGAAACAACATCCCTGCCCCGCCGCCGGTTATAAATTAGCTGGGATTCAGACGGCTTTGTAAAAAGCTCCAGATGCAAGGCGCGCAAATCCTGAGGAATGAAGCGTACTTTTCGTACGCTGCAATGACGAAGGATGCAGCGCAACACAGCAGATTGATTTTTTACGAAGCCGTTATTTAGTTCTTATCAAAGTGGGAGAACTGCATAGTAAAGGTCCCCCGGCCCTGGGTTGCCGATCTGAGCGAAGTAGAATAACCAAACATTCGTGAAAGAGGGACAATCGCTTTTATAACCTGGACGCCCGATTTTGAATTTATGGATCCGATTTTCCCGCCGCGGGAACTTAAATCCCCAATAACATCGCCCATAAAAGAATCAGGAACAAAAACTTCTGCGTCCATTATCGGCTCCAGCAGAAAGGGTTCTCCCTTTCTGAGAGCTTCCTTGCAGGCCATAGCGGCGCTGACCGTATAAGCAAGCTCCGTTCCGATCGACTCCCGGTAAGATCCCCCGGTTAAAACCGCTTCAACATCAACAACCGGGTATCCCATAACGGTTCCGCTGTCAAAAGCCTCGTTTATTCCTTTTTCAATAAAAGGCACAAAAGCAGGAGGGATAATATTCTCTTTCAAGTCAGACCTGAACCTGTTGCCGCTCCCTCTTTTCAGCGGCTTTAATTTGAGACTTACCTCTCCGAAATGGCGCTGCCCGGCAATATCCCTGTCAAAAACAGCGGATCCGGTTGTATCGCACGCTATAGTTTCCCTGTAAACTACCTGCGGTCTTCCAACATTAACCATGGTGTTGAATTCCCGCGTCATACGGCTGATTATTATTTCGAGATGGAGCTCTCCCATCCCGGATAAAATAGTCTGTCCCGTATCTTCATCCTTCTTGACTCTCAACGTCGGATCTTCATCAATGAACTTTGACAAAACTTCTTCAAGCTTTTCCTGGTCACCGTGTGTTTTAGGCTCAACCGCAATGGAGATAACAGGCTCATAAAATTCTATTTTTTCCAGCAAAACAGGCTTTTCAGCCGAACAAAGAGTTTCGCCTGTTGAAGAGGTTTTCAGTCCGACAACACCTACGATGCTTCCTGCTCCGGCTTCTTCGATACGGTCCCTCTTGTTGGCATGCATCCTCAGTATTCTGGAAAGTTTTTCCTTTATTTTCCGGTAAGGATTATATACGTCTACTCCGGACTTCAGGGTTCCGCTGTAAACTCTGACATAGGAAAGCTTGCGCCCTTCCATCATTGCAACCTTGAATATAAGCGCTGCAAGCGGGCCATTGTCCTTTGTCTCGAATTCAAGTGGTTCTCCGGTTTCAGGATGTATGCCTTTGACAGGAGGAATATCGAGAGGGCTTGGAAGAAAGCTTGCAATACCATCCAGCAGGGGTTGAATACCTTTGTTCCTTAAGGCTGAACCGCACAATACAGGAACTATTTTCAGACTCACGGTTCCCTTTCGTATGGCAGAAACAAGCTGTTCGCTTGTTATTGGAGTTTCAGAAAGATAGGCTTCCATTATTCCGTCATCTACCTCGGAAAGCGTTTCGATAAGTTTTTCCCTGTATTGTTCAGCCTCGCCAAGAAGGCCTGAAGGAATGTCACTTTCAGTAAAAGTCGCGCCGAGGGTTTCATTGTCCCAGACTATCTGTTTCATTCCGACAAGATCAATCACTCCGGAGAAGTCATCTTCTGAACCGACAGGAAGCTGGATAATAAGAGGGTTGGCATGCAGCCTTTCTTTCATCATTTCAACAGTCCCGAAAAAGTTCGCGCCGATCCTGTCCATCTTGTTTACAAACGCTATCTTGGGAACATGGTACTTGTCAGCCTGTCTCCAGACTGTTTCAGACTGGGGTTCGACACCTCCTACCGCGCAAAAAACCCCTATTGCCCCGTCAAGCACTCTTAATGACCGCTCAACCTCCATGGTAAAATCAACATGGCCCGGTGTATCGATCAGTTGTATATCAATCTCCTTCCACTGACATGCTGTAACCGCGGAAGTAATTGTAATGCCCCTCTCCTGCTCATCCGGCATCCAGTCCATAATGGCTTCGCCGTCATGCACCTCTCCCATTTTGTGAGAACGGCCGGTATAGTAAAGAATCCGCTCTGTCACGGTTGTCTTGCCGGCATCAATATGAGCCATGATGCCGATATTTCTTATTCTGCTTATCCTGTCTTTTTTTTTCATCTTACCAGAAGCGAATTTGCCTTAAACGGAGACCGCAAATCCATATGCCCGACAAGCGTTGCGGATTCGCGTCCCTCTATTAATATTTTAACTCTCTTAATCTCCGGAATATTCATAATCAGTGAATTTACAATCGAATAAACGGTCAAAAGTTCGGATGAACTTCCTCCCGGATGTCTATCCCGTATCTCCGCAGTAAAATCAGCGAAGGCAGTCCCGTCTTTTGAAATATAAAAAGACTTGAGTGATGCCTCCCCGGGTATGGTTCTTCCAAGCCCGCCTTCCGAACCCTTTATGAGGAACTCTATTATCACCCTGCCGAATTCAGCGGGGTCGGCAGGACGGGAGATACTTCTTTGCTCGGATTCCAGGAAGGCATTATTAGCATCTGCAAAATACAGGGAAACAGTTGATTTTCCCAAAAACATATCCAAAAAGTCGGGGAAAGGCTTTTTCCCGTAAACATATGCAAAAAGGAGGCAGACCGCAACTGCCGCGATCAGGGCTAAGACCGAAAAGAAAATTAAACGTTTCCTGCCCATACATTTTTCCTGTCAACTTTACTCTGCCTTAAAAAATAAGTCTGACTTCTATGTCACTACAGCAATCCTGTCAAGACAAGTCAGGCAAAAGTTTGCCCTGCAATCTATTTCTTATCTTCCTCCGGAACAGCGCCTGTGCTTTTCACAGCCTCATCTACGGCCTTGTAAATAGACTTGAATGCCTCACTGAAACCTGCGGGAGAAATTCTCCCCGTTTCAATAAATTTCACCGATATTTCTTTAGCCGTTTTTAAAATATGCTCATCCATCGATCCCATCGCATTCTCCTTAGGTATCATATTTTTAATGATTATAGCATATTATCAAAATAATACCACGTGAGTCAAGAGCTGCTGTGAAGCTTTCAAATATCCTTGACCTCACTGATTTCTCTTGAGAAATATAATTGTATTCATTAGATTTTTCAACAATAATAAAAGGCATAACGCTCTGGTCAGACTCCTACTCCATCCTAAATATACCTCTTCAAATTGCATCTCCTGGATCTCCTATATCATCTCTGTCAGTCTCATATTTTTATCTCAATAGGTGACCTATATTAACCGGATAAATCGTGCGCTGCAAATCCGGATATTTTACTTGATTCTGACATATTCCAATAAAATTATTGACATAATTTAAATATTTCAGTAGGTTCAAACAAAATACAATTTGCCTCGTTCAATTTGATCTATATTATCGGGACACAGCATTTTCCGGCGAAAATATTTCTGTATATCCGCACATTGAGTCATTATTGTCTGCCATTCAGTCTGAAGCAGGATTTATATTCACTGGCTCGAAACGGCCTATGAGAAAGTAGCGATGACAAAAAAATTCAAAATACAGCAGCCTATACTCGATAAAGATGGGGACAGGAGAGCCCCGAATGTTATGGAACCGCGCATACAGGGACGAAGAAAGGCTGACGAAGAGATTAGTCTAAACATATCCAGCATGAAGAGCCTCATAAGAATTCTTGAGCACAGATTTGATTCTGTTCATGAGCTTTTGGATTATGCCCTTGAAGAGGCAATAAGTCTTACAGAAAGCAAAATCGGTTACATCTATTATTACAATGAAGATCGGAAGGAATTCATACTCAATACATGGTCGAAAGAAGTGATGAAGGAATGCAGCATAGTGAAACCCCAGACATGCTATGAATTAGACAAGACCGGAATTTGGGGCGAAGCTGTAAGGCAGAGGAAAGAAATAATTATCAATGATTTTCAGGCTGCGCATCCATTAAAAAAAGGATATCCAAAAGGGCACGCAAGGCTATACAAATATATGTCAGTTCCGGTTTTAAGCGGCGAAAAGATAGTTGCTGTAATTGGAGTGGCAAACAAAACAAGTAACTATAACACAACAGATGTTTTGCAGTTGACGCTTCTTATGGATTCCGTCTGGAAGGTCGTTGAGAAAAGAAAGATAGAGAAAGAGCTGAGGACACTGACCCTGCGTCAGGAAGCTATTCTCTCCGCCGTTCCGGATATAATCATGGAAGTGGATATAAACAAGGTTTACACATGGGCTAATCAGGCAGGCATAGAGTTCTTTGGTGAAGATGTTATCGGAAAAGAAGCCGCCTTCTACTTTGAAGGTGAACAGGATACGTATCAGACCGTACAACAGCTTTTTAATGGCGATGAAAACATTATTTACGTCGAGAGCTGGCAGCGCAGAAAAGACGGGCAGAGGCGGCTGCTTGCATGGTGGTGCCGGATGTTTAAGGATGCAGACGGAAACACGACAGGCGCTCTCTCATCAGGCCGCGACATTACCGAACAAAAACAAGCTGAAGAGTCGTTGCGCGAAAGCGAGTCGAAGCTGAATAAATCTCAGGCGATTGCTCATCTCGGCAGCTGGTCGCTTGAGCTTTCAACAAACCGACTGATCTGGTCAGACGAAGTCTATCGCATCTTTGGATTGCAGCCGCAGGAGTTTACAGCCACATATGATGCTTTTTTAGATGCGGTGCATCCGGAAGATCGAGCCGCGGTTGATGCGGCTTATTCAGGTTCCCTGCGGGAAGGCAAAGACAGCTATGAGATTGAGCATCGTATAATCCGCAGGGACACCGGTGAGATTCGGTATATTCATGAAAAATGCGAGCATGAAAGAGACGCTTCCGGCAAAATCATACGCTCGGTTGGCATGGTGCACGACATTACTGAACGCAAGTATGCTGAGGAGGAGATTAAGAATTCTGAAACCCGCTACCGCCGTCTTTTTGAAACAGCCAAGGATGGAATAATAATTCTCGATGCCGAGACAGGACAAATTATCGATGTCAACCCGTTCCTGATGGAAATGGTAGGATATTCGCATAAGGAGTTGCTGGGGAAAAAAATATGGGAAATCGGTGCTTTTAAGGATGTTGAAGCATCAAAAGCCACTTTTCGGAAATTACAGCGGGAGAAATATGTTCGCTACAGTGATTTACCGGTTGAAACGAAAGATGGCAGGGCAATCTACGTTGAATTTATAAGTAATGTATATCTGGTTAATCATAATAAAGTAATTCAGTGCAATGTTCGTGATATTACAGAGAGGAAACTTTTTTCGGAGGCTTTACAAAAAGCAAACAGCGAATTGGAACAGCGTGTAGAAAAGCGGACTGCCGAACTTAGAACTGCTATCCAGCAGCTGGAACGGGAGATTGAAGAACGGACTCGGGCAGAAAAATCCCTCAGCAAAGCGTTTTCTGAAATCAAACAATTGAAGGACCAGCTTGAGACTGAAAATGTTTACCTTCGCCAAGAGATCAAAATGAAGCATCGATTTGGCAATATTACAGGAAAAAGCGATGGTCTCAAGTATGTTCTCTATCGGGCTGAACAGGTTGCTCCAACAAATACAACGGTTCTCATACTCGGAGAGACAGGTACGGGAAAGGAACTGATCGCAGGCGCCATCCACAATATGAGCCCTCGAAAAGATCGTCCTATGATTACAGTCAATTGCGCTGCCCTACCGGCTAATCTGATGGAGAGCGAATTGTTTGGCAGGGAAAAGGGCGCTTTTACAGGCGCCGATACCCTGCAGATAGGACGGTTTGAAGTCGCCAATGGTTCCACCCTTTGCCTCGACGAGATAGGGGAGCTTCCGCTGGAGATGCAGGCCAAGCTTCTCCGGGCGATTCAGCATAGCGAATTTGAACGTCTCGGATCTTCCCGGACTATCAAAGTTGATGTGCGTATCGTGGCTACGACAAACCGTAACCTCGAGGAAGCGATCCGCAAAGGCTGGTTCCGGCAGGATCTTTACTACCGGCTCAACGTCTTTTCAATTACTGTCCCGCCATTGCGGCAGAGGCAGGCGGATATTCCCCTCCTTGTTCAGGAGTTCATTGAGCGGTATGCGAGGAAATTGGGAAAACAGATTACTTCAATCAATAAAGATACGATGAAAACACTGCAGGATTATCCATGGCCCGGGAACGTCCGGGAGCTGGAAAGTGTCATTGAAAGGGCTGCAATCCTAAGTCAAGGTCCGGTTCTGCACCTTACGGATAAACTTGAAATTGCCCCTTACCATTCGTCATCAACAGTTAAAACTCTCGAGGAGAGTGAGCGAAATCAAATTGTTAAGATCCTTTCAGAGACCCGGTGGCGCATTGAGGGCAACAACGGGGCAGCCGAGATTTTGGGTCTCCATCCGAGCACTTTAAGAGCGAAAATGCATAAGCTGGGCATACACAGGCCCGGAACTTAATAACCGCATCGAAAACGACCGGTCACCCTCAGCATATTGAGGTTCAGCCAAATATTGAGGGCAGATTAATACTGCCTATATCCTTTCTTCTTCCTCATCTGCTAAGCTAATCAATTGTTATAACTAATAAAATAAAAATAATTTCTTTTTCTTGAACTGTTGGCAAGCTTATTGCTTTTATCAATGCCATGATTACAGTCATCTTACGCATAAAGGTAAGTTCAGAAAAGCGAAACGAGCTGTCACACGCGTTAGCTTCACTGAACAGGGGGATAAGGACAGAGAGAGGATGCTTGAGATCCGACTTTTACCGGAGTGCTGAAGATGAGAATGAGTTCTGTCTTCTGGAGGAATGGGCAACCCAGTCAGCTCTGAAAAGTCACATGAAGTCGGAGCGGTTTAAAGTGCTTAGGGGTGCCATGAACCTTCTAAAAGAACCCTGTAAGATAGTGTTTCGCACCGCATTTCAGCTTGAAGGGCGGGAGGAAATATGCCTTTGAAAAAAGCGGTGGCCGGCAGAAACGGACAGGTTATACCGAATCTCACGATATCTTATGAGAGATTAAACTTTCATAAATAATAGTAAAAAGAGAGATTCTGTTCAACATAAATGCAACATCAGATTTATTACACAAAGAATTCGGAAGGGGGGTGAGAGCGTTTTAACCAGATGTCTAATTTTTTAATCGGAAGTCTATTTAAGAAAAATTAATTTAAACTGAACATACAAACTAAAGAAGGAGAATACCATGAATAAATTATTTAAAACAACTATTATAGGCATATTGTTCTTGCTGGTCCCGGTTTTTGCAATGGCAGCAAGTGTCACTGGCTCGATCCAGGGATTTAACTGCGTAACCCAGGGCAAAGTCTGTCCTATCGGAAAAGAAGATCCGGTAGCAGCTGCTGAAAATGTATTCGTTTTGCTTGTGGATGCATCTACAGGGGATTATTATTTTATTCCCAACGTTGACAGGGCGGTTCTTGCGCGTCACATCAACACACAGGTTACAATTGATGGGGCCGTTGACAAGAAAATGAAAACCATCAGGGCAACGGACATCTCTGCTTCCGGGAAAAAGACCTGGTCTGCAAATATGCAGGATGAGATTTATAAAGATCTCTGGGGTTCAGGTCCTGGCGGAGCAAAGAAATAATTATCAACAATTTAAATAAAAACCCCCGGAATTCTCCGGGGGTTTTTTTGTTTTATCGGGAAATTTATAATGATCGAACAGATCCAGATTTTCATTGTTGAAGCTTTTCAGCAGGGTTCAATCAGGCTTTATTTCCTGATGTTTTGCGGCGGACTCTTAGCGTCATTAACGCCCTGTACCTACCCTGTTCTTCCGTTGACCATAGGTTATATCGGTAACCAGGCAAATGGCAACCGTGTGAGAGCCTTTCTTTTGAGCCTTTCAATGGTGACCGGCTTAGCGGTTGTCTATGCTATATTGGGAATCATAGTTGCAGCGGCGGGAGGAACGTTCGGCTCAATAATGGGAAACGGGTGGGTTCTTTATGCTATTGCACTCTTTTTTCTGCTGATGGGACTTTCTCTTCTGGATGTGTTTTATTTTCCAGTTCCCGGATTTATTTCAAGGCTTCAGACAAAATCCGCAAATAAAAAGGGGATATTGGGTGCAATAGTAATAGGTGGCGTGAGCGGTTTGATTATCGGCCCGTGTACCGGTCCTATTCTGGCTGTCGCGCTGGGTGCAATAGCCCTGTCACTTGATAATGTGAATGGCATTGATTACGCCATGCAGGTTGTAAGAGGCGGCTTACTCCTTTTTTTATTCGGATTTGGCCAGGGCGCCCTGATTATTTTGGCTGGAACATTCACAGGTTTTATTTCCAAATTGCCTAGAGTTGGTTCCTGGATGGTGGTTCTTAAAAAAAGTTTTGCTTTAATGACTATTATCGCTGCGAGCCTGTTGTTCGTAGTAGTTGGACAAAATACCGATTTCCCGAATCTTACGCAACTTCTGGCAGGCGCGGAAACTAAAACTGTAAATACTCAAAAAACGGATGATGCGGCCAATACTCCTGCTTCTGATTATCAAGCGGATCAGGAATATAAACTCGGGAAGATTGACAAAACTTCATCAAATCCGGCCTCTGACTTTACACTGACTTTGCTGGAAGGAGGTCAGTTTACCCTGAGCAGCTTAAAAGGTGAAAAAGGAGCTTTGCTTGTATTTTTTGCAACCTGGTGTGTCAGTTGCATTGCTGAAGTGCCTGAGATTAAAAAATTCACAGAAATGGCGCAAAAGGAAAATATAGCCGTGTTCGGGATCAATTACAAACAACCGGCAGAAGTTGTTGAACGCTTTAAAAAATCAGCAAAAATTAATTACAGATTACTATTGGATACGGATGGAACAGTGGCGATTGATAAGTACGGTTTAAAAGGATTACCTCATATAGTCGGTATTGATGCTAACGGCATGATTATTTACAGAGGAACAAATCTGCCGGACAATAAAGCTGAATTCATAAAATATCTTAAACAAGGTTTGATGGAATAGCATCTGTTTTTAATTCGCTCGCTAACCCCGCTGCAAGCAGCGAGGAATGCGCTCGCTGTTTCGGTTCAATAACATTTATCCTTTAGCAGGCACTGCTTTGTTATTAATTGCTCATATTTAAATGAAAGGAGTAATAACATGGAACACTATTTATTGTTAATGCATCCTGTGACCGGTGGGCTTGCAACGCTTGCTGCGTTGTGGGTTTTTGTGGACACTCTGAATGCCGGTGAATCCTCGGTGGCCCGGATAAAAAATATTAGTCTAATTTGTGCGGTCTTAATGTGGCTGACCTACTTTCTGGGAGGTTATTTTTATGTTGTCTATTACGGTGTTGACAAGACATTCATCAAAGCCGGACCATGGGCTTTCGGCCATAACTTTTTCATGGAAGCAAAGGAACATGTTTTTCTGATGCTGCTCATGCTGGCCACCTATCTTCCTATTGCCGCATACAACTATATTCCTTCCAATAAATCAGTTAGAAAGATCGTGCTTTGGGTGGCGGGACTCATTGTCCCGACCTCCCTGGCAATGGAAGGTTCCGGAGCAATCATCGGTGTGGCCGTTAAGGTCGCTTTACTGTTAAAGGTGAAAGGAGTCTGACAATGGAAACTATTGAAATCGGGAAATATACAAAATCGTTCGGACTATCCTTTGCGATAACCAGCCTGATCAGCGCGCTGCTGGTCATCTTAAAAGAAACAAATGAAGAGACCGTACTTGCGTGGATGAAAACTGTTACTCCTCATCACTGGATAACCCATGGAATTATTAATATTATTTTGTTTATAGTGCTTGGCTGGGCGTTGTCGATGCCCAACAGTGGTCAGGGACTGAAAATATCTGCGAATGCGCTGATAGGAAATATCGTTGCGGCAACCCTGATAAGCAGTCTGCTGATCGCAGGTTATTTCTTCTAACCTATGCGCTCAGCTTGACGTAGGTGCATTCATCCTAATTGTTTACGGTATGGTGTTCACCATGTTGATTACCGGATGATAATAAATCATGGATCATCTCCAAATTAGTTGGTGATCAAATAAGGATTCGGGGATTCAAGGGTTCAGGGATTCAAGTGAAAAAACTGCCTGTGTCAGAAAAGGTCAAAAGGAGAGCCTTTCAGGACGTTAAAGAGGTATCGGAGAGGTTGAGAGGATGTTGCTTGAACCCTTGAATCCTCGAATCCTGGACCCCTTTCTCCCAACTTATTGGGAGAAGAACCTAAATCATTAACAGGAGTTAAGGTTTGAAAAATAAAATAAAAATATGGAGGAAGACTTTTATTATTGCATTTATTTTATTGGGTATGAACCTGTTTAACCATAACGGGGAAGCGGCCGATGTTCCGAAAGGGTTACCCCGGCCAGGTGATATTATTCCTGCTTTTTCGGTTCCGGTTCCAACTAATAAAGCATACAGATCATACCTGATGCTTAAAGAGAGCGGTATTTTTCAACCCGCGGAAATGAATATTAAGTTGTTAATATTAGAGGTTCTCAATGTTTACTGAGCGTCTTGTCAATATATGAGGTCATATATAAATGAATTATACTCCAGAATTGAGAAAGATGCCGAACTGAAAGATAATGTAAAGATAGTCGGAATAGCCGTCGGGAATAATAATGATGATATCGCCTTTGAAGAAAAGAAGTATCTGTTTCCTATAATACCTGATAATAAATACAAATTTCATCAGTTGGTTGGCGAGCCTCCAACCCCTTTTTTTATTTTTGCGCGGCCATATGGTAACGGGCGTCTGCTTGTTGTGGATTCCTATCTGGGAAGGCTCGAAAATACAGACAAACTATTTTCGATGGTTAACGCCGCTATAAAAAAGAGTATATCCGAATTATCTGTAACACTAAAGAAGAAGCAGGACGATAAAGTGCCAGACAAGCCTGTTATTCCTGTTACAGACAGTGAATTGACAAAGAAGATAAGCCAGAGCCTGATTGTAAATGGAGAACATACCGATAAAATAGAAAAAATAAATCTGAAAGGATTGGGAGATGTTTATACAGGAATCCTGAAGAGATCAAAGAGACGAATATTTGCGCGTGTTGTCGCACGGAAAATACCATGTGTAGACTGCCACGATGTATTTTATATCTACAGTTTTGATGATACGGGTAAATTCATACAGTTTATCCCGATTTCAATTTCAAAACTGGACAATGAAGGTTGGAATGAAAAAGATATAAATAAAATGCAGAATAATTTTAAAGGAAAGTCGCTTTTAAAAGAGAGGCATTTTGATCCAAAAGTTGATGCTATATCTTCGGCTACAATAAGTTCAAAATTAATTTATAACAGTATGGGGGAAACGGGACTTGTTGTGCAGAAACTGATTGATATGGGATATATTAAAAGATAAAAAAATTCAAATTGAAGCTCCTCACAGCAAATACGCCGTGTCAGACCTTTGGCGGAAATTCTCTCGCCGTTTCGGCTCAGAAAGAAGGGGATATTCTCTCTCCTGAATTAGAAAAAGCAGGAATATAGCAGGCACTTCAACACGTAATCATTAATGTTATATAGTAGTTGTCAGAATAATATTCCGGCGGCAGATATTATTAGATTGGAGAAGCGACTCAGATGCTGCTGTCAATTATTCATCCAGCCAAAGGAGATTGAAGAAAATCATGCGAGTGGCTGTAATTGCCCCCCCTTATCCACTGGAAGAAGCGCCGGCTCCGCCGCTGGGTGTAACTTACGTGGCTGCGGCCTTCGCGGCAGCCGGCGCCGAAGTGAAAATTCTGGATTACATTGTAAGCCGTTACACGCCGGAAAAATTAAAGGCTGATCTGGATGCATTTCAGCCCGATGTCGTCGGCGCCACGTCTGTGACGTTAAACTTTTACGGCGCGGCCGACATCGTCCGGACAGCAAAACTCCACAATCCGGACATCGTTACCATGATGGGCGGTCCTCATGTCTCTTTTGACGCCGAAAACACCCTCGCGGCCTACCCTGAAATCGATCTGATCGTCAGGGGGGAGGGTGAACAAACGATTACCGAGCTCATGCCGTGTTTGAAAGACCGGAAAGCATGGCCAGGGATTAAGGGAATAAACTTTCGTCAGAACGGCCGATTTGTCATGACCCCGCAGAGGGAATTTATCGACGACCTCGACACATTGCCCCTCCCTGCCCGTCATCTTCTCCCCTTGTCACGCTATCAGGCTCTCGGTTATCCCATAAGCATCATTACTAGCCGGGGTTGCCCCTATTCCTGTATTTTCTGCCAGGGCAGGCGCATGGTTGGCAGTAAGATTCGCAAGAGCAGTGTCGGACGGATTGTTGATGAGATCGAACAGATCCTGTCTTACGGCATCAACAGGATCAACGTAGCCGACGACCTGTTTACCTCCGACAAGGCCAGGGTAATGGAGGTTTGCGGTGAGATTCTGAAAAGAGGCCTGTCCTTTACCTGGAGCGCTTTTGCGCGGGTTAATACCGTTGACAGGGAAACCCTTCAAATCATGAAAGATACGGGGTGCGACAGCGTGAGCTTCGGCGTTGAATCGGGCAATCCGGAAATGCTCAAGCGCATCCGAAAGAATATCACGCTGGATCAAGTCCGCCAGGCTGTCAAGCTTTGTAACGACGTGGGCATGATTGCCCACACCTCCTTTGTCGTCGGTCTGCCCGGTGAATCCATGGAAACTCTCGAAGAAACCAAACGGTTTGCCGCCAGCCTGGGTTCCCTTTACGGCTATCATTTCCTGGCGCCTTTCCCCGGTACGACCATCCGCGAAGAAGTCGACCGCTACGACCTTGAAATTCTGACGCATGACTGGTCCCGCTATGACGCCAACAGCGCCATCGTAAAGACTTCATCTCTTTCTCCGGAGCAGATCAATGCCTTTGTGGGCGAATTCGAACGGGAAATAAATGAAGGTTGGGAAAAGCAGGTTCGCGGCTACTACGAGAAGACAAACACGCAAAACGAGAATCTGCTGGTGGAGGGGAATTTCAAGACGCGCTTTGTATATCGTCTGCTCTCTGAAGACCTGATCGAGTCCTTGGGATATAATCAACTCTCAAACCCTTCAACTAATGACCGGGGGAAGATTATCGAGGAGGCGGCAGAACAACTCTGCCTGAGATTGGAAACTGCCACCGATACGGATGCAGATCTTATCCGCCGCACCATTCATCTGTTCATAGATAAGGGCTACATCAAGTTGCATCAGGACGGTAAAACCACAAACTGGCGCTGGACGCACAATAATAAAATCGGTTGACAACCGGAACTCTTTTCAAGAATTTTAATTTAAGCTCCGCGCTCAGCGCCTTATAGATGCTTACTGAAACAAACAATCGTTTTACTTTATCACATATTGAATCTTTCAATCCAAAGTAACCATCCACCCGCTTTTATCGGAATCCTTAGCAACGATTCTTACCATATATTTTTATATGTATTTTGAAGGTAAAGACGCTCACTCCTATTTTAAATGGATTAATGTTTAATCATGTGGTAAAAATTGCGGCGTATAGACTGTTGTTTAAGAGGAGGCCCATTTGAAAATAATTATCGTCGGCGCCGGCGAGGTCGGATTTCATACAGCCCAGAGGCTGGCTAACGAAAACAAAGAGGTGGTAGTAATTGATAAACAACCGGAAACGTTAAAACGTTTTGTTGACCTGTTGGATGTCCAGACCATATGCGGTTCAGGCAGTAGTCCGCGCATCCTGGAAGAGGCCGGCGTCACCGGTGCGGAAATGCTTCTTACGGTAACCGACAGCGATGAAACGAATCTGGTCGCCTGCTTTTTTGCCGAATCAATCAGTCCTGGAACTATGAAGCTGGCACGGATTAGGGATGAAGACTATTTTCATTACAGACCCGAATTGACACCTAAAATGCTGAATATCGACACCGTCATTAATCCGGAAAAGGAGCTGGTTAAAACCGTCATGCATTCACTGGCGGTTCCAGGCGCTGAATATATAAGTGATTTCGCCGACGGCAACATCAGTCTTATCGGTTTTCGAATCGAAAAAGACAGCCCTGTAATCGGCATTAGGATTCTTGAGCTGCGAAAAAAAATCGGTGGTCTCCGATTTATTGTAGCAGCTATATTTCGAAACGACCGCCTGATAATCCCTTTTGGTAACGATAAAATCAAAGCCTACGATCTGGTATATTTAGTGTGTGAAACGAAGGAGTTAAAGCCGGTTCTGAAAATATTCGGAAGCCGAACCGAACAGATTAATCGCATACTGATTGTAGGCTGCGGGAATATCGGTGTGAAAATAGCTCAGGAGATTGAAAAGCGGCCTTATCATCTTCGAATCATAGAGGCCAACCGGGAGCGGTGCCAGTTTCTTGCGGAAAAATTAAACAGCGCAATAGTGCTTCACGGTGATGGGACGGATAAAACTCTTTTGGAGGAAGAAAATGTTCGGGATATGGACATGGTCATTTCTTTGACCGGAAATGAGGAGACCAATTTTCTGACATCGCTTCTGGTTAAAAATATGGGCGCCAGAAGAACCATGACGCGAATAAATAAATTCGCCTATATGCCAATTATCAGTGATATCGGGTTGGGGAATATCATCAGCCCAAGGCTTTCAGCAATTAACAGCATCGTTCAACATGTCAGGCGCGGTAAAATTCTGTCATCGGTTTCACTCAAGGGTGAAGAAGCGGAAGTCTTGGAAGCATTAGCGCTTGAAACTTCCGGTATAATAGGAAAACCCCTTAAAGATTTGGATTTCCCCACCGGCGCCATAGTTCTTGCGGTGACTCGTGGGAAAACCAGCATTATTCCTGATGGTAACACTGTGATTCAACCAAATGACCGTGTCGTGATTTTATCAACCAGACAGAATATTCAGAGAGTAGAACGTGAATTGATGGTCAAACTGGAGTATTTCTGAATGCAATGGTATTATGTGATGCGATCCGTGGGGGCGATAACGGTTTGTATCGGCCTAACCATGCTGTTCCCACTGATTTTCTCTGTTTACTATGACGATGGAAGCGCCCTTCCTCTGATTCAGTCCATGGCTATCGCACTCGGCATGGGATTAGCAATTTATTTTATATTCCGGCGTTTAAGTCAGCCATATATGAGCCATCGGAATGCTATCGCGATAGTCACTTTCGGATGGATTGCCGCTACCCTGATCGGCGCCCTTCCCTTCTTTCAATCCGGTACATTCGACACATTCACAGATTGCTTCTTTGAATCCATTTCCGGATTCAGCACTACCGGTGCATCGGTTCTGACCGATATCGAAAGTGTCCCTAAAGGAATTCTCATGTGGCGAAGTCTTACACACTGGCTTGGAGGTATGGGAATCATCGTTCTATCATTGGCCATTCTGCCGTTTCTTGGACTGGGCGGTATGCAGCTTTACAAGGCAGAGGCGCCCGGACCATACCAGGATAAGCTGACCCCCCGGATAAGAGATACGGCATCGGCTCTCTGGAGAATATATCTTGCTCTTACGTTAGTGATGATCATTCTGCTGATATGCGGCGGGATGGATATTTTTGATTCTATCTGCCATACATTCGGTGCGCTGGCAACAGGAGGATTTTCCACAAAGAATTTATCGATTGCACACTACAACAGCGCATATATCGATGCTGTTATTACCATTTTTATGCTGCTTGCCGGAATCAATTTTTCATTGCACTATCAAATGCTTTCCGGAAAATACAGATTTGCGCTAAAGGATCCTGAGCTTCGGTTTTTCCTGTTGATCGTTGCGATTTTTATTCTGGTAACCACAGTTGTGTTGTATCAAACGACCTATCCCAGTTTAAGTCAGGCATTACGATATGCCGCATTTCAGGTTTCATCAATCATTACCACAACCGGTTATGTAACTGCCGATTTTGAAATCTGGCCTGTTCTTCCGCAGTGCATTCTGCTCTTCTGCATGTTTCTGGGAGCCAGTGCCGGATCGACCGGAGGCGGAATGAAATGTATGCGCATCATGTTGTTGTTAAAGCATACCTATCTTGACTTATTTCGCATGATCCATCCCCGCGCCATTATGCAACTCAAATTCGGAAAACGAATGGTGACTGAAGATATAATCAAAGGCATATGGGGATTTTTTATCATTTATTTAGGGCTTTTCATTTTGGCCTCATTTGTGCTGACAGCCCTGGGCATAGATTTGGTCACTTCTTTTTCAGCAGTTGCTGCCTGTATTGGGAACATAGGCCCTGGTCTGGGATCTGTAGGTCCTACAAACCATTACGCGCACCTTCCCATGGTGGCCAAATGGATATTGAGCTTCTGCATGCTTCTGGGCAGACTTGAAATCTATACTGTCATTATCCTGTTCGTTCCGGAATTCTGGCGGAAATAAAGACTCTCATTAAGATTACCGTACCAGCCTTCCCGAAAAATGACAGGACCTACTGATATCCCAACCTTCAAATAAATAGCTGCAAATAATAAGGCAAAAAGCCTAAAACAGTGCTGATAATTGGCAATCTTCATATTATGATCGGTTTTCCCAAATCAAGTACATCCCAAATTTAAAACTTTGACAAATGATAACCATTGTGATTAATTCAGCAAAATTTTTTGTCTGAACAAAGAAAAACATTGTGTATATAGTCCTTCGTATAAATTTTCATGAATAAAAAGGAGAATTTAAAAAAGTGTCGGGTTGCGTCAAATGCGGATCAAATAAAGCTTATTGGACAATTAAAGATAAGAACATTATGTTTTCAGGCCGTAAAAATTGTGACAGATTCCACATGCCTAACAAGACTTTTGCAGCGGAGCCACGCCGGCTTAAAAGTAGCGTTCGGCAATCCATCTGAATTGTAAGGAGATTTCAATATGAACCGTAGAATATCTGTGATATTTTTAATCCTATTTGTCACTCTGTATAGTGGGTGTACGCCGGCAAAATTACAATTTCAAAGGATTGGTAGCCCTCAAGATTTCATGACTACAGACAAAAAGGCTACCCCCTTATATGGGCAGCCGGCTCTTTACGTCAATATCAATGTTGCCGGTCAAAATGTGGCAAGTTGGTTCGGACCCACCAGTATTGTCAGTGCAGTTGCTAAGAGTGTAGACCGCAACCACAACCAGGCGGTTGTTGATTCCCTTATCAAAAACGGTCTTCAAGAGTATACGCAGACCTCCATCGCAACAACACTCTCTGAAATGTTATCAGATATCAATCGATTGCAGACTACAGATATGCTCCTTCTTTCCTCGTCACCCGAGGAAGCCAAACGTCAGAAAGACAGCCTGTCTACGGTTGAAATATTTGCCGTGGACTCACACGTAGCCTTTCTCGCAGGTGATGTGCAAAATGCTCTTGCCTTAGCATTTGGAGCAAAGGAGGGAATCGTCACAAAACTTGAAATCAGGTTCAATTATTTATCATCGGGAGCTGAAAGAAGGAAAATTTGGAGTGACGTGTTTGTTTGCGAACTGGAAGCAATTCCTTTTAGCGAAAGTTTGGTGAAAGAGGAGGCATTCATAGCCAAGCAATTGGTCAAGAAAGCTTTTGAACAATTACAACCATGGATAAAAAAAGACCTGCAGTCTGAGCCATATGATAAATATCAGCGCGTAAGAATCAAATACAGGAGTGGCCTAAAAGAGGAAGGCTGGTTGTTGCAGGATAGTGAGACCATTTTGGCCATTCGTGTGACTGAGGGAATTACCAGAGTTATCCCAAAACTATATATCAGGGAAATTGAAGTGATTTAACAAACTAAGAAACGTAGAGCGGACTTGATTGAAGCTCCCCGCCGCAGACCGGATGGGGAATGCGCTCGCTGTTTCGGTTCAAATACCAAGGACTTTCTCTCCGTAGCATCCGGTAATCCTGATGGGCATCCAAGATTTTAACCGATAGGCAGTATTTAAAAACTTACTTTCCTTTTTCCCCTTATGGGTTGCATTTGAATGCTTTGCCTGATAACGTTTATATAGACTACAATCAGGAAAGGTTACTATGATCATCGCAATTGGAGAGGTTGTAACGGATCATTTTCCGGAATATCAACGCATCGGAGGAGCACCGCTCAATTTTGCCTGCCATTTAAAAAAATTCGGAGAGGATGTGTGCCTGATCACCCGTTTAGGAACCGATGCCGACGGCAACGACATCCGGCGCTTTATCCGCGACCATAATTTGCCGGCCGAATTTATTCAGACCGATAATGAACACGCCACGGGCCGGGTGAATGTGACCTTGGACCTGCAAGGCGTTCCCCATTTCGACATAGTCGAAAACGCAGCATATGATTTTATCGATCTAAATCTTTCCATGACTGGCGACTGTACGTCAAAAACGAAACTTATCTACTATGGATCCTTGATCCAGCGAAGCGTAAACGGGTTCTCACAGATCCGGCGTTTCCTGGAACGCCGGCCATCTACCTCCAAATGTTTTTGCGACATCAATCTGCGCCTACCGCACGTCAGCCGCTCCGTTATCGAACAATGTCTCCATTACGCTGATATCCTCAAGCTCAATGGAGACGAACTACGCTTTATAGGCGAAATATTGAACATTAAGGGAGATGTTTCCGCCATTATCAATCGCCTGATGACGATCTACGGTCTGGAATTGGTCGCTGTCACCCTGGGAGAAGCCGGTAGTTTTATAGTATGCGAGGACAGACGCTACGATGCAGCCATCCCTGAAAAAACGGACATGGTGGACACCGTGGGCGCGGGGGACGCCTTTGCCGCCGTCCTGGCCTTGGGATATCTGCGACGCATTTCCTTGAACAGTGTCCTTCAGATCGCAACGAATTTCGCCGCCCGCATTTGTGAATGCCCAGGCGCGATCCCAAACGACGATGGCCCCTATAAGCAGGTAAACCGCCAACTGGAGGGCTTGCACAAATGACCGATAGCCAAATCCACGTCCAGATGTTTAGTCTTCACGGGCTCGTACGCAGTAAAAACATGGAACTGGGGAGAGACGCGGATACCGGCGGCCAGGTGAAATACGTCGTTGAACTTTGTCAGCATCTGAGCCGTAAAAAGGAAATCGGACGGGTCGATCTGTTTACCAGGTTAGTTGCGGACAAACGCGTTTCCGAAGACTATGCTCAACCCATCGAAGTGGTGAATGAAAAATTTCGCATCGTGCGAATTCAATGCGGCGGCCGCAAATATATTCGCAAAGAACTGTTGTGGCCACATCTGGATGAGTATGTGGACAAATACATTAAGTTCATCAAACGGGAAAAACGAGCTCCCGATGTTATGCACGGTCATTATGCCGATGCCGGCTATGTGGCTATGCAGTTGTCCGACTTTTTCGGAGCATCTTTTATTTTCACCGCCCACAGCCTGGGGCGCTCCAAGCTGCAAAAAATTATGGCCGATGGAATGTCCCGGGAAGAAATAATCAAAAAGTATAAAATCGATCAGCGCATCCTGGTGGAGGAGCGCATCTTGGCCCATGCGGATTTGCTGATTACCAGCACGCGTCAGGAGCGCGATGTGCAATATGGGCAGTATGACTACCATGAGTTGCCCACCTACGCCATCATTCCACCGGGCATCGACATCGAAAAGTTTTACCCGTTTTATCACAACCACCTGTCGGATGACGGCGTATCGGAAAACGCCATGTTCGCACAGGCTTCCATGCTGAAGGAACTCAACCGCTTTTTCCTCAAACCTGACAAACCTTTGATTTTGGCTCTCTGCCGTCCGGACAAACGCAAGAACATTTCCGGATTGATTCAGGCCTATGGTGAGGATCTGGAGCTGCAGGTCATGGCCAATCTTGCGGTGTTCGCCGGTATTCGAAAGGATATCGATACCATGGAGGAGAATGAGAGGGACGTGCTGACCGGAATGCTCCTGCTGATGGACAAGTACGACCTGTACGGCAAAATGGCCATTCCTAAAAAACACGATTTCGAATACGAAGTCCCTGCACTGTACCGGATCGCTGCCGAAAGCCGCGGGGTATTCATTAATTCGGCCCTGACGGAGCCTTTTGGAATTACACTCCTGGAGGCTTCGGCCACAGGTCTGCCCATAGTTGCCACTAATGACGGCGGCCCCACGGATATCCTCCAATATTGCAACAACGGCCTGCTGGTCGATCCGACAAGCGTAAAGGCCATTTCGAGAGCGTTGAAAAAAATCATCGCGGATCCGGAGCGCTGGGAAACCTATTCTAAAAACGGCATTCTCAACGTACGAAAACATTATACCTGGCAGAGTCATGCTGCAGAATACACGCGACAGATCCTGGCATTGGCGCGGAAAAGTCCGCCCTACCACCCTGAAACAGCCACGCCCACCAACGCCATCGGACATCACTTGATTAATTTGGACTATTTTGTCATCACCGATATCGACAACACCCTTATCGGAAAAGACAACACACACCTTCAAGAACTGTTGAACCTGCTGGAAAAATATCGTTATTGCCTCGGATTCGGTGTGGCCACCGGCCGAACGATCGAGTCCACCCGGGAAATCCTGGCAAAGCACGGCGTGCCGACCCCGGATGTAATCATCAGTTCTGTTGGTTCGGAGATTTACTACGGCTCCCAAATACAATTAAGCCAGGGATGGGCAACCCACATCCGACACAAATGGGAGCGTGAAAAAATCATCGATCTGCTTGCCGTTCTTCCCTTTTTAACCTATCAGGAAAAAGATACCCAGCGGCCGTTTAAGATCAGCTATTATATGACACCGGGCAGGGATCGGCTGGCGGACATCCACTATCGACTCACCGCCCACAAATGTCATTACAACCTGATCTACTCCCACGACCGGTATTTGGATATCCTGCCTTACAGAGCATCCAAGGGCAAAGCCATCCGTTATCTGAGCTATAAATGGGAAATCGCTCTACAAAACTTGCTCGTCTGCGGTGATTCGGGTAATGATGAGGAGATGTTGCGCGGTGAACCCCTGGCCGTAATCGTGGGCGGTTACAGTCCGGAGTTGGAGGCTCTCAAGGGAGGGTCCAACGTTTTCTTCGCCGAAGCTCCTTGCGCCGGAGGCATCCTCCAGGGGTTGGATCGGTATCAATTTATCGAAAAGGCCAAGGAGAAGTATGATGCCCGTTCAAAATAGGGTGCAACGGATAAAAGTTGAAATTTGCTTTGAATCCGGTTTCGGCAAGCCCGATATGCTCGGTATTGATGATATGTTATAGATGAAATCAGTCCATATTTCGTTTTGAGCGATGGAAAGGAAGATTATCTTGAGTAAACAAATTGAATCGTTACTATCGGAAAATAAGCCGGATTTTTTTCGCTACTTAAACGCAGTAGCCGGGCAGGAAAAAAGACTGTTCGTCAAAGGAGATCTTTTACATATACTGGATCAATTCAAAACCGATGGCGGGAAAGAAGATTTTCCCGCGATAACAGAATTATCACGGAAAATAAACGAGGGCGTTATTGTCGGAAACGTTATCTACCTCGAAATAAGAGAAAAAATAGGTTGTTCCGAATTCTACTCTTTTGATCTTGAAACACTTGCATTCAGCAAGATCCATTCAATTGCCTACTTAAAAGCAAAAGAGAACCATATCAAACCTGAACATCCCGATGACATGCTGACATTAAATTTCAAGACGTTTTATGATAAATTTCCAAGTATACGGGAATCAAAAAGTATCGGACATGGAGTTGAGTATCTGAACCGCTACCTTTCCAGTAATATGTTCACAAATCCCGCAAAGCTGAGCGCCGCACTTTTCGATTTTCTTTTTCTCCATAAATTCGACTCTCAACAGCTTGTTTTAAATGACAGAATAAACAGCCCTGAAAAACTTTCCGCCAGCATCGATAAGGCAAGAAGTGTATTGCAAAGAACAGAGGACGATGAGCCTTATGAAAATCTGAAACATGTTCTCCGGGAATTCGGTTTTGAGCCCGGTTTAGGGAATACCGCATCCAAAATATCGGAAAGCCTTGAGTTGCTCGACACTATTATGCTGTCTCCCGATCCGCAATCGTTAAAAGAATTTTTATCCCGCATCCCGATGATCTTTAATATCGCCATCATTTCGCCGCACGGCTATTTCGGCCAAGAAGGCGTACTTGGAATGCCTGATACCGGCGGACAGGTCGTTTACATCCTGGACCAGGTGAAAGCGCTTGAACGCGCCATGATCGAATCATTTCGGGAATCCGGTGTCCAAGCGCAGCCTAAAATCATCATTCTGACTCGCCTGATACCAAACGCCGGCAGCACGACTTGTAACCAAAGAATGGAAAAAATTCACGAGACCCAAAACACATGGATACTGCGCGTGCCTTTCCGGCAGCACAACCGGAAAGTGACGGACAACTGGATTTCGCGGTTTGAAATATGGCCGTATATCGAAGAATTCGCGGAAGATTCATACCATGAACTGCTTACCGAATTCGGGCATCGACCGGATTTGCTCATCGGTAATTATTCGGACGGCAACATGGTCGCATCCATTCTTTCCAATAAATTCAGGGTAACCCAATGCAATATCGCCCATGCATTGGAGAAGAGCAAATATCTGTATAGCGCATTGTATTGGGAGCAATTGGAAGATCAATACCACTTTTCCACGCAATTCACCGTCGATCTGCTGGCTATGAACAGCGCCAACTTCATCATCACTTCCTCATATCAGGAAATCGCGGGTACCGAAGAGAGCATCGGGCAATATGAATCCTACCTCAATTTCACGCTGCCGGGTTTATATCGTGTAACCGGCGGAATCAACCTGTTTCACCCCAAATTTAACATTCTCCCGCCCGGTGTGAATACTAACATATACTTTCCGTATACGAAGGAAGAAGACCGGGTGCAGGAAACACGCCGCCAATTGACAAAACTGTTGTTTGGGAATGAAGATGATCCGGAGGTCGTCGGCAAGCTGGAACACCCTGAAAAAATACCGATCTTTTCACTGGCCAGATTAGATAAAATTAAAAACCTTGCCTCACTTGTTGAGTGGTTTGGAAAAAGCATTGAATTACAGAAGCATGCAAACCTGATCATCGTTGCAGGTAAAGTCAGCGCCGATCAATCGGGGGACAGTGAGGAAAAAGAACAGATATTTTTGTTACATGAGATCATCGGAAAATACGAACTGCACAATAAAATCAGATGGATCGGGAAACTTTTCCGAAAAGAGCAAACCGGCGAAGTGTACAGAATCATTGCCGACAGAAAAGGACTGTTCGTGCAGCCGGCATTGTTCGAAGGATTCGGACTG
The DNA here is from genome assembly GCA_046485065.1 of Desulfobacterales bacterium. Taxonomy (GTDB): domain Bacteria; phylum Desulfobacterota; class Desulfobacteria; order Desulfobacterales; family RPRI01; genus RPRI01. The sequence continues at coordinate 39,797 of JAWOHP010000045.1, forward strand.
ACCGTACTGGAAGCCATGCGGTCCGGTCTGCCGGTATTCGCCACGATGTACGGCGGTCCCCTTGAGATTATTCAGGAAGCGAAATCCGGTTTCCATATTGATCCCATAAATGAAGCGGAAACCGTAAACAGGATTTTGCAATTTATTATCAGATGCAAAAACGAAGATGATTATTGGAGAAAAATTTCTGAAAGAGCGATCGAACGGGTGGACAAGACATACAATTGGGAATCGTATTCCAAAAATCTTCTGTCGCTCGCCAAAATTTACGGATTCTGGCGATTCACCACGAATATTGAAATGGAAGAGATGGATGCTTATCTCGATGTTCTGTATCACCTTCTGTATTTGCCGATGGCCAAAAAGATCATGGATGCGCATATGAGCAGATAGAAGTAAGGATGTTCCATCTGAAAGACGAAAACTTTTTTCAAAGCTATTTAGTGGACATCCCGGGTTCTCCTTGTCAATTAATGGTCAGATGTCGGGAAAGACGGAAGTCGTAAGATGTGAGTAGTAGAGCGAATATTGAAGAACGAAGATCGAAATTCTGGTAGCTCTCTTCCGGATCAGCCTTACAACTGAAAACGGGAGAAACTGTGACTTGCCGTGAGAAAAGAGTTAGAACGAACCACGTGAACACGGGAGGATTTAAGTTCACCTGTACGGATGGTAATCTTCAATTCAATTTCAAGTCAAAAACAACTGACTCGTGTGTGCAAAGAGGCAATCTTGCCGGTAAAAGCAGTCTGAGATAATTTCAAGAGGTTGATTCAGAAGAATCCTTCTGAAATCAGTAAAGCGTCAACCTCTAAGAAAATGGTGTTCTTCGATCCGAAAACATCGATTCAAACGGCATAACCTACCAATCCCGTGAAAACCACCAGCCACCACTTACAAGATAAGCGCCTGTTTAATTTGACATACAAGCCGATTAGTGCGATGCATAAAGACGTGAAAAGCAAAATCTTATCATATATGTGGACCCACTCATTCAATTGTCACCAAGCCGTGACGGCGGGACTTGCTTTTTTGATCGGCAGCGGAATCCTCAGCGCGGCCGAATCCGCCGCCACGGATAGTTTTGCCGTCCAGCCCATCTTCACCCGTTTCGCCCGCACCGAGACCAAGATCCGGTTCGACACTTGGTACAGCCATTTCCGGGATGTCGAGTTGCAGGAGGCGGACAACTTCAATGGCTGGACGGTTGGCATGGACGTAACAGTGCCGTTTGATTTCGCAAAGGGATTGCAACTCTACTTTAATGCGCCGTTATACACGGAAGGATCGCTCGTGCCGGCGAAGACCGACCAGAAATCGGATGTGCACGGCAAAGGCGGCGTGTTCGATTTTCCGAGCATGCAGCTTGAATGGCAGTTTATGACCCAAGAGGAACACGGCTGGAACGTCGCCGTGCGGGCCGGTGCAGGCTATTCCTTCGCCACGCTGGAGAACGACGGCATCCCAGACATCTATAACCACAAAGGCTCCTCAGCGCTCGGCGGGCTCAAGTTTGACCGCACGATCAACAATTGGCTGACCCTGGCCGTTGACATGGGCGTCAACTATTACATCCAGTCAGACGACCTGAATCCCAGCGGCGGTGGCGATACTTTCGCAATGTGCAACAGTTCGGTGGCGGTGGTGTTTGATCCGTGGAAGCACACGCTGTATCCGGCGTTCGAGTTGGTGTATTTCGGGAATTTCAGCGATTTCAACTCGGTGAATCTCGTGCCGGAATTGATCTGGCGAGCGTGCGATGGTTTCCAAATCAAGACCGCCTTCGTCTGGGGACTGACCAACGACGGTGAGGATTACGGCGCTGAGGCCATGGCTTCCTTCCGGTTCTGACCTGCAGCATTCATTTAAATAGAATTATTTGTTTGTAGGGTACGCCGAAAGCAATCGTAGCTTCCTGAACTACACAACAAGCAAACCTCGAAGAAAATGCTTGCTTTCAAGCAGAAATCAATGGCAGGTTATACAGATCGAAAACTGAAATTATGCGTCTTATGCGGATAAATCTATACATTGTTGGGCTTGTAAAGTGCAAATAATCTAACGGTAATATTTTCCAATGAAAGTTCTTCTTGTTTCAGCCAATACCGAACAGTTCAACATGCCAGCCATGCCTTTGGGGCTGGCGTGTGTTGTCGAGGCTGCAAAAAACTCCGGGCACGATGTCTTCATGTTGGATTTAATGTTCGAAATGGATGTCAATACCACCCTTAAAAAAGTAATTGCTGAATTCCGTCCGGAATGTATTGGTGTTTCGGTGAGAAACATTGATGATCAGCACATTGAAACCCCTAAGTTTCTGCTCGAAAAGGTGAAAGAGGTTGTAATGGTCTGCCAGGATTTGTCCAATGTACCGATTGTTCTTGGAGGTGCCGGCTATAGTATGTTTCCTGAAAGTGCTTTGGCTTATCTTGAGGCAGACTATGGAATAGAAGGCGAAGGGGAAATTGCTTTCCCTGCTCTATTGACGCGCTTAGAGAACAACGATAATCTTTCCGGGATACCTGGATTGTATACTCGTGGTCACGGTCAACATCAGCGAAAAATATTGAGCAACAATCTGGACAAATTAACGCTGCCTGAAACCTGGATCCTTTCTGCTTCCGCTTTCCAGAATCACGAACTTTGGATTCCGGTACAAACCAGGCGCGGCTGCGCTCTCAAGTGCAGTTATTGTTCTACCTCAACCATTGAAGGCTCTATCCTGCGGAAACGCTCACCAGAGGTCGTTGCAGCTTGGATTGAGAGTTGGGTAAAGGCAGGTTTTGCGAATTTCTTCTTCGTGGACAACACCTTTAATCTTCCCCCCGCCTATGCTAAATCCATATGCCACCTGATTATTGAAAAAGAACTGGATATGCATTGGCGTTGTATTATTTACCCGAAAAATGTTGATGAAGAATTAGTTGAGCTCATGGCCACAGCCGGTTGCAGGCAGATAAGCCTGGGCTTCGAAAGCGGCTCTGAACAGATACTTAAGAATTTCAATAAGAAATTTACACTGGAAGATGTGCGGACAACATCAGCTCTATTTACCGATCACGGCATTGAGCGCATGGGCTTTTTGTTGCTGGGAGGCCCTGGTGAAACAAAACAGTCTGTGGAAGAAAGTCTTGCCTTTGCGGATTCTCTGAAGCTTAACGCATTGAAAATCTCGGCCGGCATTCGTATTTATCCAAACACACAATTGGCTGAGACTGCTAAAAACCAGGGGGTCATTACCTCAAAAAGCGACCTGCTTTATCCCCATTTTTACTTGTCTGAAGGGCTGAAAGGATGGCTTCCTGAAAGGTTGAGAGAATGGCGGGAGGCCCGACCCTATGTGATTATGTAAGTATTCAATGTGGCCATAAATACGATGGAGTGGCCCAACCAGGCACTTCAGTTGACCACAAAAGGCTGCGGCAACTGAGCTTACCGTTATACTATACTTCCAACGGTATTCCTCAATATTTCCCTTGATCGGGATCATTTGTTTGTAAGTATAGAGAACGATTTCTGAGGTTGAGTGGTGGCATGGGCCTGGTGAATTCAATCAGTAATCCTACATCGCGAGCGAGGAAGAGATATGCGCAATTCGGAAACGATTCTTGAAAAGCTTGACCGGAGAGAAATTGTTGACATGCTAAACCGCTGCTGGATGACACACGACGGAGCATGGTTCTACAGTTGTGTCCAGGAATTCGACATAGAAGCCGCGAACAGGCTCAACAAGTCAGCAATCAGGTTTCTGGCGCCGATGGAAGTCGGAAGGATGAAAGAGGCCTTCGGCACAAAGGATCAGATTGAAACGTTTGAAGAATTCAGAGAATTCTGCACCAATGCGGCGACCTTCTTCATACCGGCTTTTATGAATGCGACCATGTCATTTCCGAAAGATAATGTCCTTCGCTGGGAGTTCACGCCTGGTAAGTGCTTTGCCTACAGGGGAATATCGAGAATCGGCATGATTGAAAAGTACGAATGCGGTGTCATTTATCGCATTCGGTGCTGGTGTGAAAATCTCGGGCTCACCTTTGAGGTGATACATGAACCCGTCCGATGTCAGATGCTAGATAGCGGAACCTGTTCCGGTGAATTTCGGTTTACTTTCAGCAAGAAAGATTGACGAAGGGATTCCCTCCTGCGCTGGAATTAAAGCGATTTGGCGGTCTTGAAAAATCGTAATACGGTTTTATATTTGTGTCTTCCTGCTATTCACAAAATGTTAGCCTCGATGAAAATGCATGACTTCAAGTAAATAATTAATGGTATGTTATACAGACCGAAAATCGAGATGCTGGGTCTTATGAGGATCAATATAAACATTGTTATATTACTGACAACGAAAATTTAAATAAGCGAGGGTAGAGATGCCTATTGGATATATGGAACAAATTCTTGAAATTGATTTATGTGAAAAAAAATTTCAAATTCAAGATTTCCCATATCATTATGCTCTCAAATTCCTTGGCGGCTCCGGGTTAAGCGCTTGGATGCTGTACAATGAGGTAAAAAACAAACCAGGTATTGATCCTTTAAGTCCAGATAATCCCTTGATATTCGGAGCAGGCCCCCTTGTCGGTGTTCCATTCCCGACAGCGGCAAGATGTTCTTTTACATCCTTAAGCCCACTCACCGGTATATTTGGAGATTCAAACGGCGGCGGAATATCAGGCGTAGCTGTTAAACAATCTGGATTTGATCATCTCATCATAAGGGGGATTTCAGATAAACCGTGTTACTTGGTGCTCGGTGCAGATGAAAAATGCAGAATTGAAGATGCAACTGATTTATGGGGAAAAAATACCGATGAAACAGAAAAAAAGTTGAAGGAAAAATATCCCAAAGCTGTTGTATTTGCCATAGGTCCGGCGGGCGAGAACCTTGTCAGATATGCCGCGATAACGTCAAACAATAATATTACTATTTTCGGCCGATCGGGTATGGGCGCGGTAATGGGTTCCAAAAAATTAAAAGCGATAGTGGCATTGGGAGGCAAGAAGGTTGGTGCCGCTAATGCTGAAGCGCTTAAAAATATTTCCGATAAGATTTTGAAGGGAGTAAAGGAATTTCCTCGGGCTAAGTTATTTCATCGTTATGGAACCCCGATGTTTTTAAATATAATGGAAGCAAAGGGTTTAATGTATGGCGAAAACTGGAGAAGAAAGATTAACAATGAAGATGTTACCCCACTTGATATCGGCGCCTATTATGACGCTGCGGAATCAAAAGCTCACGGGTGTTTTAGATGTCCTTTAACTTGCGGCAAGAAGTGGAAAATTAAGGATGGGCCGCACAAGGGTGAGGCAGGGCACGGTTTTGAAGTCTCTCATATATTTTCTTTTGGCCTTACTTTAGGGGTGCGAGATGTTTCAACCATCCTTCATCTGATAAAAAAGATGAACCTCATGGGCCTTGACATCAATGAATTTTGTGGCGCCGCCGGCATGGCGATAGATGCATATAAACACGGTATTTTAAGTAAAGAAATGGCTGATGGATTATCTCTTGACTGGGGAAAAGAAGAAATTATCAGCAAACTTATTGATAAAGTCGCCAATAGGGAAGGAATAGGTGATATTCTTGCTGAAGGGACTAAAAAAGCAGCGAAGAAAATCGGGAAAGGTGCTGAGGATTATGCGCTTCATATGAAGGGGATGCACTGGCCTGCTCATTCCGCTCCTGCTTTTGCCATGGCGTTTTCCCTGTCCACTCGTGGCGGGGACTTTCTCAAAGGCGTTCCCCATCTTCTTCTTCAAAACAACATCGGAGAAGTCATCAAAAAACTTTTTGGAGGCACTAAAAAATCAAACAATATTTATTCTCATGATGACAAAGGACGAGCTGTGTGGTGGCATGAAAATTACAAATTAGCAACTGACTCTCTCGGTTTTTGTTTTTATTTGTCTATGATGTTGCTGCCTTATGGTCGTTTATTCCCGGATGAGTTAGCTGATTCATACAGCGCCCTGACAGGAATGGTTATTGATGGGAAAGATATAATGACGGCAGGAGAAAGAGGATATCAGGTTGAACGGGCAATTAATTCATTTCGGGGAATGAATAGAACCCATGATTCATTTACCAGAAGGCCCGAACCAGACTCTTGGGGCAAGGGAATCGATCTGAACGCAAAAGGGATGATAGATGAATATTATGCCTATCGCGGACTTTCTGCCGATGGATTGCTTACACGTGAACGGCTTGAAGATGTGGGACTCGGGATGGTGGCGGATGATCTTGAAAAAAACAGAATTCTTGGAAAACAGATCACCCCCCTTTCTTTAAAAGATATTATAAAAAATCCATCAGGAGATGATATTGGTAAAAGCATTAAATCGAAAATTCAACACAGGATAGAGAAATATGTTATGGGGAAATTAGAAAAAGATCCAATATATTTTCGGAATTTTTTTAAAAAAGCAGGGCGAAAAGAAACAAGACTTCATTAAACGGACAGAAATAGATAGACGCCATATAACAATGGCTTGCGCACTGAAAACCATTACGCTTCGCTTTATGATTTAGGTGAGGCCAAACGTTACTCTCTTTCAACTGGGAACCCTCACATCAATTAACAAATCAAAATTTCTTGACTTGGTGCATAAGCGCTCGCACATATTGAGATTTAAATAGATCAGCCCTATTGAAAATCTGGTCGAAAGATGTAAGCGCAGGACATCTGCTTTTCTGCTTCGGAGGAGGCTATCATTGCTTCCTGAAATAAAGTGTCTAGTAATTTTGACGAGTATTCAATATTTCAAGTGGCAAACAATATTCAGTGGCCGTGCCCAGTTAACCAAGATCTTTTTGTTGACATACAAGCACCTTTTGCTATACGAATAACTCCGTAAGAATGAGTTCTTGTCTCAATTCAAGAGAAAACTTGAACAGACATCAGTACTTTTCCGTATAGACACGCCGCGTGAAAATCGTGGAGTCAAGACCCCAAGCATGATATTTGTTGAGGTTATATATATGGTAGATTTATGTTAGTAGCCACCTCCAAAAGACGATTCCAGGCCGTACTTGCCTGTCTGCTTATCCTCTGTCTCTCACCAGCAACCTTGCCGGCTCAATGGCTGTTTGGTGTGGATAAATCGGGAGATAGCTCGGAAGCTGTTCTCTATACCCCCAACTTTTCGGACAGAGAGGCTCCGCTCCTTGTTAGCGGGACGCCAAACCGGCTCAATGGGTTCAATGGCCAGATTAAGGCTGCTATAATACCCAGGCAAACGCCGATATTTTCAGCCCGTAAATCTTCACCCTACCTTTTTAACAACGACGCTATCGTTTCCAAACACACAGATCGCACGGCAATTCCCGTTAGAGCACCTCCTCTTCACCACTTCTGCTAATCGTGATCAACCCTTAAAAAGTCCGGTCCTAAATTTTCACCCGCAATCATATTGAGCTCCTTTGCTTTTTTCTGCCACAATCGGGTGCGGTGGGAATTCGGTTTTCCGGCTTTTTACGAGATCGTCAAACCAGGTGGCCCAACGCTTGTGAGTTGCCGTTGGCTCAAAGGCCGACCCGGCGCATGAACTGGGCTGACACCATATTTTCGTGTGAAAAGGAGATCTTATGCGAAAGAAACATTCCCAGGTTTCACAATTATCGATTCAAAGCAGCCCCCCTTCGGTGCAAGAAATCGACTATTCACCAAGGACGTACACCCTGCGGGAGAAACTTATTTATGGCATGAAGATATTTATCATTTTCGGCATCGGTATGCTTCTGTTGTGGCTGATGAACCGATGATCATTGGCCACGTTTTCAGGGGAATAATGGAGATTGCTCTCCGGCGGGGAATGGGGAACGCTAATTACGACCTGTTCGAATTCGGCAGGCGACCTACCGCCGAGAGCATTCTTCATGTAATGTTATAAGACGTTGACTAAAATTGTCCAAATAAAGGAGTTAACTCTTCATGGATACAAGTGCTCTGATTGTTTTACTCATGCTTCTTGGCATGATGGCAGCGTATGTACCAGTATTTATGGCTCTTTTCTTTACATCGGTCTTCTGTTTTCTGCTTTTTTCCCCACAAACCCCGATTTTGCTGCTCACACAGACTCTTTTCCGCAGCATGGATAATTTTGCTTTGGTTGTTGTACTCTTCTTTATTCTATGCGGAAACATCATGACTGCGGGAACCATTGTTGACAAGCTTGTCAAAGTGACAAACATGCTTGTGAGCTGGCTTCCCGGCGGGCTGGGAATGGCTGGATGTCTGGCCTGCGGTCTTTTCGGAGCCATATCAGGCTCCACGGTGGCCACAGTCGTAGCTCTTGGCGGTTTTATGATCCCCGCACTTATTGCAAAAGGTTATCCAGAAAACTATACCGTAGGTCTGATGACCGCGGCTCCCAACCTGGGGATAATAATTCCTCCCAGCATAAGCATGATCCTCTACTGCATGATTACAAACGTATCTCTTCAGGGGCTTTTTTTAACCGGTTTTGTTCCGGGAGTTTTAATCATGCTTTTTACATGCATATATACTTATGTCCTTTTGCGCAAAAATACAACGATCGACCGGTCTCCTATTCCGGATTTTAAAGAGGTGCTTGCTACTCTTAAAGATGGATTCTGGTCCCTTATGCTTCCGGTAATTATTTTTGCCGGGACTTTTTCGGGCGTCTTTACTGCAAATGAGGCTGCTGTAGTGGCCTGTGTATATGCCTTTATTATTGAAATATTTGTTCATAAATCGATGAAGTTAAACGAGGTGAAACGGGTTACTATAAATTCTGCTGTGACATCGGCGACTCTTTTAATCATTGTTGCAGGAGCTTCATGCTTCGGGCGCTATCTGACTTTTGAAAATGTTCCGGGAAAGATAGCGGAAGTGGTTCTGGGAAACATCCATTCTCCAGTTGTATTCCTCCTTATTATGAATGTTCTCCTTCTCATAGTCGGCATGTTCATGGATGTTGTTTCAGCCACACTGATTATAGGCCCTGTAATTCTTCCCATGCTTGGTACCTTTGGAATTGATGTTATGCATTTTGGACTTTTGATGACTGTCAACCTTGCCATAGGCTACTGCACACCTCCTGTAGGAGTCAGCATGTATATAACAGGCGCGATGGCCAATAAAAACATCGTATTTGTTACCAAGGCAATTATGCCGTTTATTATAATACAGTTAATCGTTCTCTTTATCATGACATACATGCCGGACCTCGTTTTGTGGCTTCCCAAAGTGATGGGTTTCTGGGAGGCAGCTGGGACATCAGGGCCTGCTTTATAATGAAAATTGGGAATTATATGTAACGTAATAAATATCTTAACATAAGAAAATTTTTATTCAATAATTCCTCCTGTGAATGTTTATTAAATTCAAAATCAGGAGGATTAGATGAAAGCCCTGACAATAAAGAATGCATCTGTAACGAAAGAAGCGCTATAGACCGCTACACGAAAGCAAAAAAGATATTGCAGTTTGTGCATGAACTAAAATAAAAATACTATTAAAATAGGAGGGTTGTATGTTTGGAATAGGGATGCAGGAACTTATAGTAATACTTGTCATCGTTCTGATTATTTTTGGACCCGGCAAACTTCCTGAAATAGGATCTGGTTTCGGTAAGGCAATAAAAAATTTCAAAGGTGCAACCACAGAGGCTGAAAATAAAGAGCCTGAAAAAATTGATGATTTAAAAAAATCTTGATAACAGATTTTTTCAATTTATTCCTGCAAAAGACCAAATCTCTTCTGTGCTGTTTGCATTTACTGTAATGGAATAAAATATCGACCAAAAGAAATAACCGATAATATTTATATGAAGGGACACGCTTCTTCCTGTTATCAATCACAAACCTCGTCGAATATTCAGGACTTCAAGTCGAAACATTGATATTATTTTCACAATATGAGATATTAAAAATCAGCTCTGTGAGGAGCCGGAGCCAGGTAATACATGTTTGAAATAATGTAGTATCGCCGGGAAACCAGCGGAAAACAGTGAAAACAAAAATCAACCTGTATCTCGGGGAAACAGATCTACTCCAATCAAAGGAGGAT
>JAWOHP010000013.1:0-14037 GCA_046485065.1 Desulfobacterales bacterium
GACTATTTCTCTTCCAGCTATAAGATTTACAAGGCAAATATTTGAAATATTTATCATCGCTTTGCCGAGTCGGTAGCTTACAGGTGAAACCTTGTATATTGTAACCATCGGAACTCCTGCAATGGCAGCTTCCAGAGTAACAGTCCCTGAGGCGGCAACAACGAGAGAGCAGATTTTTAAGATCTGAGCCGCTCCGCCTGAAATAATATCATAATCATACGCGCAGTGTTTTTCTATTATTTTTTCAACATATTCCCGTTTCACAGTCGGTGCAAGCGATACCGCTATTTTCATACTGTTCATTTTTTTTATAATTAATGAGGCAGCTTCAAGCATAACCGGAAGATGCCTTGCAATCTCGCTTTCGCGTGAACCAGGCAGCAGGCCTATCACCGGAATATCTTTCTTTTCTTTCAAATCAATCGGCGGCAAACCACCGTCAAGAAGGGGGTGCCCGACATATGATACAGGAACGCCATGTTTTTTAAAAAATTCTTCTTCGAAAGGCAGGATAACAGCCAGATGACTTACAAGTTCTTTTATTTTTTTCACCCGTCCCTGCCTCCATGCCCAAACCTGAGGGCTTATATAATACAGAACGGGGATGCCGTACTTTTTTGCAGCAGCGGCAACTTTAAAATTAAAATCGGGAAAATCGATAAGTATCAAAAGGCCTGGTTTTAAATTTTTTAGAAGCCTTTTTGAGGCTGCAATACCTTTAATAAGAGAAAAAATCTTTGAAAAAACCTCTGTTATCCCCACAACAGCAAGAGTGGACGCATCCTGAATAATTTCAACCCCGGCATCTCTCAGCGCGTCACCACCTATGCCGCAGAAATAGAGATCTTTATTTCTACGTTTCATGGCCGAAACGAGTCTTGCCCCGTGAATATCGCCTGACGCTTCGCCGGCAATTATAATAACAGATTTCCGATTAATAGGCTGACTCATACAATCAATGATCAAAAAGCTGTTTTTTTGAAGACTCGATCTGTTCCATTATGCTCAAGGCCACCTTCAATGCTTCACGTCCAACCTGACCGGTAACTTCCGGGACCTCACGTCTGCTTGCTGATTTAACAAAAGCTGTAAGCTCATCTTTCAAGGCGTCACTCTTTTCAATACAGATCTCTTTTATCTCCATTCCTGGTATAATGCTCACATCTTCATCGTTTTTTTTACGTACAACGGTTATTCCATGATTCGCGAAATCAACCGATATATATGCATCCTGCTGGAACAGCCTTATCTTCCGTTCATTTTTTGTCGAAATCCTGCTTGCCGTGACATTAGCAACACATCCGTTCATAAATTCAAGGCGTGTATTTGCTATATCTGTCCGGCCTGTTATAACCGGAATACCCGCGGCATGAATGCTCTTTATTTCAGATTTGACAAAACCGGATATTATATCTATGTCGTGTATCATTAGATCGAGCACCACACTCACATCCGTGCCTCGTTCCTTGAAAATACTCAAACGATGCGATTCAATGAACCTGGGGTTTTTTACAATTTCCTTAAGCGCAAGAATCGCGGGATTGAATCGTTCCAGATGCCCGACCTGAATGATAAGACCTCTTGTCTCCGAAATGCTTATCAGTTCGTCCGCCTCCCGAAGCGTTGTCGTGATCGGCTTTTCGATAAGGACATCTATATCGTTTTCCAGGAAATCCCTGCTTACCCTGTAATGGTCCGGGGTTGGGACAACAACACTGACGGCATCAACTTTTCCTATCAGATCACGATGATCGCTGTAGGCCTTCGTCTTCAACTTCTTCGATACTGATTCAGCCTGCATCCTGTTCGAATCAGCTATTCCGACAAGCTCAACATTATCCATCTGCGAATATTTTTCCGCATGAAATTTGCCCAGGTAGCCGGCACCCACAACACCTACGCGCAGTTTTTTCATTACTTTATTTTCCTGAAATTGCGACAATGCTTATTCCGAATCTGTCGGCAAGCATGACCATTTCTTCTTTATCAAAGACAACTGCTTTTTGAGCCTCAACAGCAATGAGTTTAACTCCCGATTCATGCATTGTTCTAATAGTTTGTGAGCCTACCGCAGGCATATCGAATCTTGTATCCTGATTTGGCTTGCAGACTTTAACCATTACGGATTCACCGTTTCCGAGTTTTCCTCCCCTTCTGATAGTGGCATCCGTGCCGTCAATAGCTTCTATTGCAAGAACAGAACCGCCGCATACAATGACACACTGGCCAATATCAAGGCGGCCTATCTCTTTTGCAATATGCCATCCTATATCTATATCCGCCTTTTCAGCCCTTGTGGGTTTTCGCTTTGTCCAGCAGCCCTCTTCCGCCAGAAGATCCGGAAGTAAAAAGGTTGAGGATTTTATCATTATGCCCTCTTTTTCAAGCAACCCCGCAAACGCACTCAAAAGTCCGTCATCGTGTGTGCTTTTCATGCGAGCCACAAGTGAAACAGCTTTTATATCGGGCCTTACATCGGAAAACATCCTCGTTTTCTTTATTGCGCCAAGCATCACTGCTTCTTTAATTCCGTTTCTTTTAAAAAAGCCGATCAACCGCTTAACCTGCCCTAAATGCATCCATTCTATTGCCTCAACATGCTCCTTGAGTGCCTGTTCAGCTTCATTTACAAAAGCCGCGGCGTATACTAAAAATCCGCCCGATCCGGCTTTCTTTGAAAAAATTATGGGGAACTGTCCGCTCCCCGCAATGAGTCCGATCTTTTTTATCATCAGATTATCGTGTTACTCCCCGCTGGGAAGATTTAATAAAATCAATGAAATTTACTACTTCGGGAATCTGCTCGACTTCAGCCCTGACTCTTTCAATTGCCTCGTTCATGGTAAGTCCGATTCTGAATATTATTCTGTATGTTTTTTTCAGCAGAGATAATGTTGTAGGCGAAAACCCGTGACGTTTGAGTCCGACTGAGTTCAAGCCATGCAGCTCCGCCCTGTCTCCCGCAGCAATTACATAAGGAGGCACATCTTTAACAACTGCCGATTTACCGCCTACAAAAGCATATTCTCCGATTTTGACAAATTGATGTATGGCTACAAGACCTCCTATTGTTGCATGATTCCCTATTGCAATATGTCCTGCAAGAGTCGCATTGTTTGCCATGACGACCTTGCGGCCTACCCTGCAGTCATGAGCTATATGTGTATAGGCCATTAAAAAATTCTCTTCCCCTATTTCGGTTATACCTCCGCCGAATCCTGTTCCCCTGTGGATGGTAACAAATTCCCTGATTATTGTTCCGTTGCCTATTTTTACGTATGTTTTTTCACCTTCAAATTTGAGTGACTGGGGAACTGCACCGATAGCAGCATACTGGAATATCCGGCAGTTCCGACCTATTGTTACAAAAGGCTCTATTACAACGTGAGGACCTATCACGGTCCCTGAACCTATGAAGACATTATCCCCGATTATAGAATATGCGCCGATATCGACATTTGAATCGATCTCTGCCCCGGAATTAATTATAGCTGTTTTATGAATCATCATTTTCCCCCGAATGTGGCAATGAATTCTGCCTCAGCCACGCACCTGCCTTCAACTGTCGCAATGCCCGACATTTTTACGGCTTTTGACCTCATATTTAAAATTTTTACATCAAAAAAGAGCTGATCCCCTGGAACAACAGGCTTCCTGAATTTTACCTTATCCATTCCCATAAAATAAACCTGTCCGCCACGCTTTTCCTCCGGCTGGGAAAGTGCAAACAATATCCCCCCGGCTTGTGCCATAGCCTCTACAATAAGAACTCCCGGCATTATGGGAATTCCGGGGAAATGTCCCGCAAAAAATGGCTCGTTGATGGTAACATTTTTCAAAGCGATAATCTTATCCCCCTCAATGAGCTCGACCACCCTGTCAACCAGAATAAACGGATAACGGTGAGGCAATAATTTCATTATTTCTTTTATATCAATGATCTTCCCCATCTTTTTTCTCCAGTCTCTCCAGTCTCTTTTCTATTTCAATCAGCTTTTTTCTCAGATCCGGAAGTTTTGGGATAATATTTTGAACCTTAAGCCACAGCTTATGGGGAATTGCAGGAACACCGGATAATATTTCGCCGTCCTGAACTGATTTGACAACACCCGCCTTACCTGCAACAGTAACATTATCTCCTATGGTTATATGGTCGGCAATTGCTGCCTGTCCGGCAATAATTGAATGCCTTCCTATCGAGGAGCTTCCGCCTATGCCAGCCTGAGCTATAAGCAGAGTGTCTTCTCCAACTTTTACATTATGTGCAACATGAACCAGATTGTCAGTTTTTACTCCCCTGCATATCCATGTTTTGCCGAAGGTAGCCCTGTCAATAGTATTGCAGGCCCCTATTTCAACATCGTCATCTATACGGACAATTCCGGTGTGTTGAACTTTATAGTATTTTTTACCGTCAGAAGAAAAGCCGAACCCATCGCTCCCGATAACTGTGCCTGAATGAATTATTACCCTGTTTCCTATTGTGCATCTTTCGAGAACAGAGACATTGGAGTAAATTTTAACGTCATCCCCGGTAACAACACTGTCTCCTATATAGGAACACGGATAAATCGAGACCCGGTCGCCTATAACAACATTATCGCCGATAACTGCATTCGGGGCAATCGAAACATCCCTGCCGCATTTGAATCCATTCCCTATGTGTGCAGACGGACTGATTCCCGATACCGGAAACGAAGGAGGATAAAACAGATTCAAAACTTTGGTAAATGCAAGTTTGGGATTATTTACCTGTATCAGATCTTTTGAAGATTCAATGAAATTAAGAGGAACTATAACAGCTCCGGCTCCTGTTTCTTCGATTTTTTTTAGAACCCCTGCATCACCGGCAAATGTTATCTCGTATCCTTTCGCATCTTCAAAAGGAGCAACACCAGATATAACTGTTTCAGAGTTGCCTATAATCCTTCCCCCGACAATGTCGGCTATTTCGGAAAGCATCACTTCCATTATGATTTCCTGCTTTTATTTTCCGGTTTTCTGGGCAGGTTTCGCATTGTATTGCTGTATAAGCTTCTCTGTAATATCTACAGAAGCCGGAGCATAAAACACACCTGCTTCACGCTTTTCGATTATGATCAGATATCCCTCTTTTTTGCCGATTTCATCGGCAATGGTCTGAACTTCTTTTTGAATACGCACCAGCGAATCGGTTTGAATCTTTTGTAATTCAGAGTTATATTTTTTTTCAAGATTCTTGAAATCCAGATACTTTATCTGAACTTCTCTCTCTTTTTCTTCCCGCATCTCCTTGTTTGCGACCATTGAATCCTTTTCAATCTTCTTTTTCAGTTCTTCTATTTCCGTGCCCTTTTTTTCAAGATCAGCCTTCATCCTGTCTGCCTGCTTCTTAATTTCAGCCTGACCTGCCTTCCCGGCATTGGAAGTTTCAAGGATTTTCAAAAAATCGACAACTCCTATTTTCGCAACATCTGCTGCATGTGCAGAAATTCCAATCAAAAAGAAAAGTGCTATAGCTGCTGAAAACGCTGTTTTGACTAAACGCATTAATCTGTCTCCTTTTAATATCATTATTAACTTTTCAAGTATTGCCTTATAAAACATCATATGCCTTTAAAAGACCGTACCTACAGTAAATTCCCACTTCCCGCCCTTACCCTCATTTTTCACAGGATCCAGTATATAGCCATATTCTATACGCATTGGACCCATTGGTGAATACCATCTTATACCACCCCCGACACTTTCACGCAAATTCCCCAGATCTATACTTTCATCATTATCATAAACATCTCCCGTATCAAAGAATAACACGCCCATAACACCAACCTCCTTGATTAAAGGAAAGAGGTATTCAAAGTTGAACTGGACAAATTTATTTCCGCCAATATTTGTCAGAACACCTTCCGAATTTATCTTTTTCGGGCTTAAATCCTCCCAATCGAATCCGCGCAGCGAATTTATTCCCCCGAGGTTGAAACGTTCATAGGAAGGAAGCTTTTTCCCTGAGTTTTGGCTGACATATCCTGTTTTTGCGTGTATTGAACCGACAGTTCCTTTAAATAAAGGGATGAACCAGCCTGTCGCAAATACATATTTTGTAAAACCTATATCTCCACCTAGACCGGCATACTGCATAGAAATAGTATGTTCTGATCCTTCGGTAGGATTAAATATTTTATCACGGGAATCGTATTTAAGTGACGTTGTTATGCTGCTCGAAACATTGTTTCCAGCCATTTCCTTTATGGTGTCCGGAGCATCTATCTCGATATTAGTTATATCGGCAAAATCCAAAGCATAGGTCAAATAGAATCTTGTAAATTCATAAACAGGATATCCGAATCTGATCCCGCCTCCCTTGCTGTTCTTATCGAAGGTATCATAATCATATTCCCAGCTGTATAAATCAAAACCGGCTGAAAGAGGAATATCAAACAGCCATGGCTCAGTGAAACTTAAAGTATATTTATTTGAAACACTTCCCAGCTGTGCTTTTAATGCCAGAAGCTGTCCTCTGCCAAAAAGATTCCTCTGTGAAATTGAAGCCATACCAAAAACCTTTTCGATGCTGCTGTATCCTGCACCAAAGCTGAAAGTGCCGGTTGGCTTCTCCGTAACATCAATCTTGAGCACCATTTTATCATCTGAGCTTCCCTTCAACGTATCAACTTTAATGTCCTCAAAGTAATCTAAACGATGCAGATTGCGAATGCTTCTTTTCAGCTTCACCCCGCTGTACAGTTCCTGCTCATATACAAGAAGTTCCCTCCTGATAACCTTATCTCTGGTTTTTGAATTGCCCCCGATAAGAATTTCTTCAAAATAGACCGGCTTGCCTTTATTAATCCTAAAATTAATATTGACCACCAATTTATCCCGGTCCTGATCGATGCTGGGTAAAATATCCGCATAGGCATAGCCTTCTTCCGAATAGATATCCGTCAACTCGAGGACATCTCTTTGCAGAACCTGCCTGTTATAAAACTTTTCTTTCCCTATCTTAATCTTCTCGATAAGTTTTTCCTGAGGGAAAATCAGATCTCCGGTTATTTCAACTTTTCCGACTTTAAATTGCGGACCTTCATCTATCTTTATTGTAATATCAATCCAGGACTCATGAGTATCAATTTGAGGTTCGCCGACTTTGGCCTGAATATAACCATTATTATGATAAAAAGAGGTTAGCTTCGCAACATCCTGATTCAGGTCTTCTCTCTTCAGATCCCCGGCTGAAGAAACCCACGAAAAAATATTTTTTTCGGATGTCGACATAAGTTTTTTGAGCTTTGAACTTGGAAATGCTGTGTTTCCTATAAAGATAATGTTTTTAATCAGAGCTTTCGAACCTTCTGAAATTATAAACTCAAGATCAGCCTGGTTTTTATCGAATTCATGAATTTTATATTCGACCTTTATGTTATGATAATTTTTCTCTTTGTATAAGCCTTCGATCCTTTCGACATTTTTCTTAATCATCACAATATTTAGAATAGATCCGGTCTTAATGTTTAAGATTCCTCTGATCTTTTCCTCTTCATATACCCTGTTGCCCTTGATAAGGATTACCCTTATCGTCGATTTTTCTTTTACCTTGAATGTGACAATCTTGCCTTCCGGTGTATCTTCAGATTCAACCCTGGCATCATCAAAGTATCCCATTGCATATATGGCCTTGAGGTCGTCAGAGAGATTCTTGGAGGAGTATATGCCGCCCTCTTCTGCTTTAATGACTCTTCTGATTGCGTCAGTTTCAATGCGCTTATTTCCTTCAACAAACACTTTTAATACTTTTTCCTGTTTGAATATTTTCAATCCTATTTCGAGAGAGATTTTCTTCAAGCCCCCTGAAAGATTTTCAATTCCCTCACCCTCAATAACAAAAGTTTTGGGAAGCTCAATGCCTATGGGTTCAATCATCTTTACGTCAAGACTAAAATGATTGCCTATTATCGTGATGCTTCCCCATACTACATTATGAGCGCCAGAGTTAACACCGATTCTCCTGATTTCATCTGTGCTGATTTCTTTTCCAGTAACAGATGCTATCAAAGCCGGATCAGGTTCCAAAACGGCAGCACCGTTTTGTTTTAAATGATTCTTTATCACTTGAGGAATCTGATCATGAAG
Source organism: Desulfobacterales bacterium (assembly GCA_046485065.1). Taxonomy (GTDB): domain Bacteria; phylum Desulfobacterota; class Desulfobacteria; order Desulfobacterales; family RPRI01; genus RPRI01. The sequence goes on from JAWOHP010000013.1 coordinate 8,113, forward strand.
ATATGAAAGTTCTTCCTGTGAATTTACTTCAAAGGGCAATACTAAAACATTAACTGTTTCAAGGGCATAGCTGGTATTTGAGAATAAATATACAATTGAAATCACAATCAGGCACAAATATTTTTTCATAATACCTCCTTAAACTGTTTCGACAAGCTGCCCATCTATAATTGTAACACACCTTTGCATCAGGGATGCCAGTTCCATATTGTGAGTCACGACTATCATTGCCATATTCAGCTCTCTGTTAAGTTCAATCATTAACTCATGTACTTGTTCGCTGTTTCTTTTATCGAGATTTCCCGTTGGCTCATCTGCAAGAAGAATAACCGGCTTAAGCACAAGAGCCCTTGCAATGGCAACTCTCTGCTGTTCACCACCGGAAAGAGTATTAACCCTGTTGTTCATTCTGTCCCTGAGCCCGACTCTCATCAGTATTCTCTCTGCTTTTTCCCTTGATTCTTGCCTCTCAATCCCTTTTATGAGTGCAGGCATCATTGTATTTTCAACCGCAGAAAACTCGGATAGAAGGTGATGGAACTGAAAGACAAATCCAATAGATTCGTTTCGAAATTTCGACAGCCTGTCCCGGTCATAACTTAATATTTCATCATCATTGAAAAAAATGGAGCCGCTATCCGGGTAATCAAGTGTCCCTATTATGTGTAAAAGAGTCGATTTGCCTATACCGGATGCACCAACAATAGACATCGTCCCGCCTTGATTTAAATCAAAATTAATATTTTTCAGAATTTCAAGACGAGCTTCACTGCTGTTAAAAGACTTGGATACACCTGTAACCTTCAATATATTTATCGAGTTGTTTTTAGAACAAGTATTTTTATTGTCACCCATTCTGTTATCATCCATGGCGAATAGCCTCAACCGGATTCAGCTTGGATGCCTGGTAAGCCGGATACAAGGTTGCTAAAAAGCAAATTGCCAATGCTGCCGAAGCAATTAATAAAACATCAAAAGCCATAAGACGTACAGGAAGTGTCGTTATATAATAAACATCACCTGGAAGATCGATGAATTTATACTTTTCAAGCAACTTGCAAAGTAAATAACCTGCACATACTCCAAGACTCGTTCCAACCGAACCTATTATCATGCCTTTAAACACAAAAATTCTTCTTATACTTTTATCGGTTGCGCCCATAGCTTTCAGAATCGCTATATCCCGAGTTTTCTCCATTACCATCATTATAAGGGTGCTGGCTATGTTTAGGGCCGCGACCAGAACTATAAGTGTCAATATGATAAACATAACAGTCTTTTCCAGCTTTAAGGCCGAAAAAAGATTTTTGTTCATTTGAGTCCAGTCTCTTGTCCAGTAAGGAAAACCTAAATCATTAACTATTTTCTCCGAAATTTTTCTTGCATGATCAATATCATCGACTCGAACCTCTATGCCGGTTATGGAATCACCCAAGCGCAAAATTTTCTGGGCATCACTTATATTAACATAAGCAAATGACCCATCGTAATCATGTATTCCTGATTCGAAGAAAGCTTTCACCTCAAACTGTTTCATGGAAGGTAAATGGCCGATAGGTGATATAATGCCGGCAGGTGATATAAGATATACCATATCGCCAACAGAAACACCCAGGTTCCCGGCGAGCTCTTTCCCGAGTATTATTCCCGGAACAAGGTTTTGATAACCCATATTCCGTTCGCTTATTTCATCTCTTAACAATGAATCAGCTTTAAGATTTTTTACGATGCGGCCTGCTGACTTTGGATCAACACCTTTTAATATTGCACCTGAAACTCCCGAAGAAGATTTAAGCATTGCCTGAGTATAAACAAAAGGCGAGGCTGCCGAAACCCCTTTAACATTTTCAATTAATTTGATTAGTTCAGATTTGTCTGTAAATGGACCTCCATGACGCAATACAACAATATGCGATTCTACTCCAAGTATTCGGGATTTTAAGTCAGACTCAAAACCGGCCATGACGGCAATAACTACTATAAGAGCCATAACCCCTACCATAACACCCGTAATAGATAATATTGTAATAAGGGATATGAAAGCCTGCTTTTGTCTGGCTCTTAAATAGCGGCTGCCTATGAATAATTCGTAGGACATATTATATATTCTTTTAATTTTCTCAAACACTCAGGTTGTTTAGATTGTAGGCTGAAGGCTGTTAGATTTTTCGTAACCGGTTTATGAATAGACGTAAAACTCACCAGCTTGATATACTTAAAATTCTCCCTACAGCCTTAAAGTCTTCAGGCCACACTAACCGTTACTTCAGTACTGCCTTTGCGCCTGGGGGCTTCATATGAGGGAAAAGGATCACTTCCCTTATTGAAGCAGAATCTGCAAAAAGCATTACCAACCTGTCTATGCCAATTCCTTCACCGGCAGTCGGTGGCATACCATATTCCAAAGCTTCAATATAATCTTCATCCATGTAGTGTGATTCATCGTCGCCTTCACTTCTGTCTGATACCTGCTGTAAAAATCGTATTTCCTGATCTTCAGGATCGTTAAGTTCGGAAAAACCGTTTGCTATTTCACGACCTGCAATAAAAAGTTCAAAGCGGTCCGTTAACGAAGGATCTCTTTCGCTTCTTCTTGAAAGGGGAGAAATCTCAACAGGATAGTCTGTAATAAATGTGGGCTGAATTAGTTTTGGTTGAACAAGTATATCAAATAGTTTAGTAATAACTTTCCCTATCCGGTTGGTTTTTGTAATTTTGATTCCATTTGAAAGTGCAAATTCAATAAGTTTCTCCTTGTTGTTGAGAAGCTTTGGATCGATTCCACCAAGCTCTTCCAGGGCTGTTAACAGACTTATCCTGTTCCATTTTCCGCTAAAATGAATATTATCGCCCTGATAAACAATTGAAGTTGCTCCAGCAATTTCTTTCGATAAAGAGACAAACAAATCTTCTGTTAAAGTCATGAGATCCTGATATGTGGCATAAGCTTCATAGAACTCAAGCATAGTAAATTCAGGATTATGCTGGGCTGAAACACCCTCGTTTCTGAAATTTCTGTTAATCTCGAAAACCCTTTCAAAACCACCTACAACAAGACGTTTAAGATACAATTCAGGAGCAATACGCAAGAACAGATCCATACCGAGCGCATTATGATGGGTTTTAAACGGAGTAGCCTCAGCTCCTCCGGGAATTGGTTGCATCATAGGAGTCTCGACTTCAAGATAATCTCTTTCAAGAAAAAATGAACGTATCAACTGAATAATTTTACTTCTCTTTATGAAAATATCCCGCACTTCCTGATTCATTATTAAATCAAGGTATCGCTGGCGATAACGCTTTTCAGGATCTTTGAGACCATGAAATTTTTCAGGAAGAGGCTTGATTGATTTACATAGGAGCTTAAATTCAGATGCGAGTAAAGTCCACTCTCCTGTTTTTGTTTTGAATATTGTTCCAGTTATTCCAACAAAATCTCCAACATCGAGTTGTTTAAAAAGGCTGTATGACTCATCACCGACTCTGTCTTTTCTTATATATGCCTGAATTTGTCCTGTTCGGTCTCTAAATCTTATAAAGGAAGACTTTCCGAACAAATTTACAGCCATCATACGCCCCGCAGCAGAAAAAACGGCTTCATCTTCTTCCTTTGACTCCGAGAATCCATCAATTGCATTCCTGATATCTTTAACTGTATGCACAGCTTTAAAATCATTGGGGAATAAATTGATATTCTTGTTTCTTAATTCCAATATTTTCTTTTTTTTCATTTGAATCAATTCGTTCGGTTTTTCTGTATCCATTAATTTCCTGCTTTCTTCATAATGTATAATAATATCAAGCAGTATTATTTTACAATTTATAAAAGGGCCATATCTATATTAAAATAGCTTTCTATTTTGCGTTAAAATGACTGCAAATCAGTACAAATTGAAAATAATAAAGTGTAATGAATTAACTTATTTGGAAAATAGTGTCAAGAATAACTTGGCGGATCAATTTGCTTTATTTTAAATGTAAAGGTTGCCCCCTTATTAACAGTACTTTCAACATCTAGCCAACTGTCATATGACTTTAGAATATTATGGACAATAGAAAGACCAAGTCCTGTTCCTCTGGGTTTGGTTGTAAAGAAAGGATCAAATATTGATTTTATTTCTTCATTTGAAATGCCGCAACCGTCATCCGTTATTTCAATCAGAGCGTATTTACTTTTCAAATTATACGTTTTCACTTCAATTTTTCCTGAACCTTCGATAGCCTCTGAAGCATTTAAAAGCAGATTCCATAATATTTGATGCAGATGTTCAGAGTCCATGTTAATCCAGACACCTTGTGCAATGTCCTTAATAATAGATATTCTATCCAAACATTTAGCATCTTTTTCAAAGAGATATATAGTATCCTCTATAATCTTTCCCAATTCAAAAGGCTCTTTTTTGCCGGCCGGAGGTTTTGCAAAAAGTAAAAAATCGTTGACCAGGAAACTTAAACGATCTGCTTCGCGAAGGATTATTTGCATAAGTTTATCGTGATAGGGGTTATCGCGAATATCTTCTCTTAACAGTTGAATTGAACCTGAAATGGAAGCAAGCGGATTTTTTATCTCATGAGCCATACCAGCCGCTATTTCACCCATAGCCGCCATTTTTTCAAATCTCTTAACACGCTCCTGCATTGCCATGAGTTCTTTTTTTGTTTTTCTCGTTTGTTCTGCAAGAAATCCGCTTAAAAAAGCAACTGCAAAACAAGCTACAGTTGTAATAATTATTTTATAAAGAACCTGGCTCCATGGATAGTTTGCAGCAACAAGACTGTCTTCCAGCAGAAACGGTCTTATAACTTGATAATATTCAAGATCAACGATTAATCCGTATTGAATTGCACAAAGCGCGGCAATGATTATACCACCTTTTTTGGAAAGAAGCATCGCTGAATAAATGATTACAACGAGATATAAAAAAGAGAAAATACTCGAGAAACAACCGGTAACAAAAATGATGCAGCTTACAAAAACAGTATCAATGCCAATTTGTATTGATGCAAAACGGTAAATATTCTTTATACGATAAAATAAGATCGTATAACAAAAAGAAAGTACAAATACTCCGGCAATAAGCCCATAAAGCATTAACAGTGGCTTATCCAGAGGTGCACGCTTTTCGCTAAGCTGAAGAACGATAGTTGACCCCAGAAGAAGAGTGGTAAAGAATACCCTGAAAAACATTAACCACTTTAATCTCAAGTTAATATCATTATGCTGAAACTCTTGAGTTGTATTCATGTGTTGAAATTATCATAAAGTTCTCTGTTTTGCCAGCCAATAAAAAGCAAAAAAAAACCCGGAACCTTTTTAAAGGTTCCGGGTATATATAAATTTTCCCGGCAGTGTCCTACTCTCCCACTCAGTTGCCCGAGCAGTACCATCGGCGCTGAAGAGCTTAACTTCCGTGTTCGGGATGGGAACGGGTGTTTCCTCTTCGCTATGACCACCGGAAAAAAATGAATTTATAAATATCTTTTAAATTTGGTTATATAAGCACAGCAGATTATGAAAATTATTTTGTGGCCAAGCCTCACGACCTATTAGTACCAGTAAGCTAAATGCGTTACCGCACTTACACATCTGGCCTATCAACCTTGTAGTCTTCAAGGGGTCTTAAGTCTGCATGTTTCCATACAGAGGGATATCTAATCTTGAGGTTGGTTTCCCGCTTAGATGCTTTCAGCGGTTATCCATTCCGAACTTAGCTACCCAGCTATGCCGCTGGCGCGACAACTGGAACACCATTGGTTCGTCCATTCCGGTCCTCTCGTACTAGGAACAGATCCTCTCAAATATCCTGCGCCCACGAAAGATAGGGACCAAACTGTCTCACGACGTTTTAAACCCAGCTCACGTACCACTTTAATCGGCGAACAGCCGAACCCTTGGGACCTGCTCCAGCCCCAGGATGTGATGAG
>JAWOHP010000046.1:0-13058 GCA_046485065.1 Desulfobacterales bacterium
TTCATCAATTATATAAATCTTGTAAGAACTGTATGCAGGCTTATATTTAACATTGTCTCTAAGGTCCCGGACATTCTCAACTCCGTTGTTTGATGCTCCGTCAATTTCAAGTACATCAACAGAATTTCCTATTGTAATCTCGGTGCAGGATCGGCAGATATTGCAGGGAGCAGGAGCCGGGCCATTTATACAATTCATTGCTTTGGCCAATATTCTCGCAACAGTCGTTTTCCCTGTACCGCGCGGGCCTGAAAAAAGAACGCCATGAGCAACTCGCCCGGCTGAAATGGAATTTGTTAATGTGCGAGTAACATGCTCCTGACCTATAACATCATCAAAGGTCTGAGGACGATACTTTCGAGCCAATACAAGATAGGACATAATTAAATTTCCTGTGCTATATACTCAGGGCTATATTTTTAGACCAACATCCTGAATAAACTACATAAAACAGCACAATGGGAAGTATTGCAAGACCTGAATAGCATAAAGTTCTGTTTGATTTGGAAAATACGTTAAACTCTAAAAAGGTCATTAAACCATATAGTTAAATGGCGGAGAGAGAGGGATTTGAACCCTCGGTGCCGCTTTTGGCAGCACACACGATTTCCAGTCGTGCTCCTTCAGCCGCTCGGACATCTCTCCATTCTCAATGCTGTTTACAAAAATTTTCCATTGCATGCCAATACGACCAAGTGATTTTATGACTTGGCGGAGAGGGTGGGGTTCGAACCCACGATCCCGTTTTTGACAGGATACCGCTTTTCGAGAGCGGGGCCTTCAGCCGCTCGGCCACCTCTCCAAAACTCACCGGATTGAAGTTTCCCGCTGAAAAAGCGGGACAAACACTCGACGTTTCGGTTTACAAAATGGAGGCTTCAATATAACGTTTGGATGTTAGCTGTCAATGATGTTCTTTACATTCTTTTTATCCCACATTCAACGTATTTTTATTTCTTTCTTGCCGGCTGATTGGAGAAGATATTTATTATTGAACCGAAACAGTGAGCACTTTCCCAGTAGCTTACTTTTGGGAGCCTAAATATTTTTAGGGTATACAAGCAGATGATCTGATTTATACGGCAATAATAAAATCACCGGAAAACAAACACTTGAGCCCTTGAATCCTCGAATCCTGGAACCCTGGAACCCTTTCTCCCAAGTAATTGGGAGAAGATCCTTATTTTTTAACTTGAACTGCCATATTCTTTCTAGTATCAGTCTCCATCATTTTTTATCAAAGAAGGAAGGAAAAACAGTCATGGCTGAGGTCATCCCTTTCAAGGGGATTCTTTATAACACGGAAAAAATCGGCAGCTTGGCAGATGTTGCAACACCTCCATATGATGTTATCTCTGAAGAAGAACAGATTAATTTTCATAACAGGCATCCTTATAATATAATTCGTCTTATTCTGGGCAATGAAACCGCATCAGATGATGAAAAGAACAGCCGATACACAAGAGCGGCCGCTTTTTTTAATAAATGGATTACTGATGAAGTGCTCGTACAGGATAATACTCCGGCTTTTTACCTTTCTTCTGTTGAATTTTCAATGGGTAAAAAGGTAATCAGACGTTTTGGAATTGTAGCTTGTGTAAGGCTCGAGCCGTTTGAAAAAGGAATAATTCTTCCCCATGAAAAGACTTTTTCAAAGGTAAAATCGGAACGGCTTCAGCTTATGAAAGCCTGTCACGCCAATTTCAGCCCTGTTTTTTCACTTTTTCAGGGCAAAATCGATATGCTAAGTAATCTTGAAAGATCGGCCTCGTCCATAGACGCCCATCTGAATTTTATCGATGACAAAGGGCACAAACATCTTCTCTGGAAGATAACAGATCCGGTTATTCAGCAGAACATTTCGAATGCTTATAAAGATAAAATCCTTTATATAGCAGACGGGCATCACAGATATGAAACAGCCCTTAATTACAAAGAATGGGTTTCAGGAAACGATTCGGAGTTCTCAGAAACGCATCCTGCCAACTTCATAATGATGTACCTATGCAGCATGGAGGCGCCCGGATTGATAATACTACCGGCCCATCGCCTGCTGACCGGTGTCATGGAATCAAATCTCTCCGGCTTTGAGCATAAAGCATCAAAGTACTTTGATATAACACAAATTCCCTTCGACCCAAAAGCACCTGATAAGGCAACAGGAAATTTTTTTTCCGCATTAAGATCCGAGTCCATGTCAAACAAAATTGGTGTTCTGATTAAAAACAGAAACATTTTTTATATATTGTCACTTAAACAACAGGTTATGGAAACAAAATATGGGAGCGAACTTCCGGAATCCCTGATGCGTCTCGATGTTACTGTCCTGACAAAACTGATACTTCCTGAGATTGTAGGCTTCGATCAGGGTGGTTTCGACGATGAAAAACTAATCGCTTACACGAGCTCTGATACTGACGCTATGGAACAAACATATTCAGGAAAGTGTGATATAGCTTTTATTCTTAACCCCACAAAGATTGAGCAGGTACAAAGGATTGCCGGGGAAGGCCTGATAATGCCCAGAAAATCTACATATTTTTACCCCAAGGTAATGACGGGTGAGGTTATAAACAAACTGTCTTTGGCTGCAACATAAACCGGCTAGGGCATAAACATTTTGTTTACTTCATCAGTATACGTGCCGTCGTCACTATATATTACAAGGGGGGAAACTATTTTTGCGCCAATGCGACCTCCTTTAACTCCCTCCACTATTACAAGTTTCGATTCGGAATTGCTCTTTGAATATATAAACCTGAAATACTTTGGCTCAATTCCTGATAAACGCATTTGTGTAATCATATCTGCTATACGCTCTGAAGGATAAATAACAATGAATCTTCCTGAAACATGCAATAAACGTTTGGCGGCTTTAAGAATGTCTGTAAGAGTTATATCAATTTCATGTCTTGCTACAGCCCGCTGATTATCAGGATTTACCCTCCCTGATTTGGCTTTTCTGTAAGGCGGATTACTCAAGACAATATCAATATGTCCGGAAACCAGATCAGCATTAATATTTTTTATGTCGGCGCATAAAATCCTGACTCTATCTTCAATATTATTATCCCTGACATTCAAGACAGCAATATCGGCAAGATTTTTCTGCACCTCAACCCCGTATATTTTAACCTGAGGATTCCGGTATGCGAGTATAAGTGATATAATGCCTGATCCTGTTCCGATATCAAGAATCCTGTCTCCTGGGTTTGTTTTAACATGGCCGGCAAGAAGGACTGCATCAATTGAAAAACGGTATCCATTTCTATTCTGTTTAACACTGATATTTCCATTGAAGAAAGTGTCGGTAGTAAGCAAGTCCATATTCACACTGCTCCGATCTTAAATTTTATATCGCAAACAAGTTCTTTTCCAATCGCATCATTTATTTTTGTAATTATATCTTTTTTATAATATTGAAGTTCCTGTATCCAGACAGGGTTGCTGACGTAAACGAGAAGTATCTTCCCCTTGAACCCTCCCGGTTTGCTGTTATTTGAAATAGCTTCCCCGACGACATCCTTCCAGATGGTAAAAACGCTTGTTAATTCCAGATCAGAATCAGTGCGGAACTTATTTAAAGCATCGCCTAAAATATTGCCGATATGCACAAAGTCATCAAGAGGGTTTTTTGTTTCTTTCATAATGCGGTTCAAATTTTTCTATTAAGATTTTTTTTTGTTATGAAAACGGCTGCTCGGCCATTAGTTCCGGTTATTTTGCTTGACTTGAATGGTTGCGCAAGTTATTTAAAGATTAAGGCTTTTTTAAGAAATCGCAAAAAATCAATATTGCATCGCATGATTTTTAACATTTTGAACATCTGATTATCAACAAGAAACATCATGAACTTAAAAAATCAAAGTACGATGCCTGATGTTAAGATTATCAAATATAAGGAAAATTATCAATGAGTTGGGATTGGGAAAAGCTTAAAGAACAGCAACAGGGCAGGAAAGGGGTTCCTCCTCAGATGGAGAATTTTTTCAAAAATTTTCCAAAAATTAATCTACCGGGGCTTCCTATAGTAATTCTTATACTGTTTATTTTGTATCTGGGATCATCCATGATTTACACAATTGGAGTCGATGAGGTCGGAATTATTCAGCGATTCGGGAAATACATCAGGACCAGCCAGCCGGGCCTTAATTTTAAGCTGCCTGCAGTTATAGAAAAAGTAACCAAGGTTAAAGTTAGGCGTGTATACAAGAAGGAATTCGGGTTTCGCTCGCTCAGAGTCGATGACAAGCAACGTTTTTCATCTGAAAGCGAAAGCGATAACGTAGCTCTCATGCTGACTGGCGATCTTAATGTCGCCCTGGTTCCATGGATTGTTCATTACAGAATTAATGATCCATATAATTATTTATTTAAAATCAGGGATGTTGAATCTCTGCTTTCCGACATGTCCGAAGCCGCAATGAGGCTTATCATCGGTGACAGAAGCATTAATGAAGTCATCAGCAAACGAGGAGAGGTAGCCGAAGAAGCCAAAGTTGTTCTTCAGGCTGAATTGGATAAATCAGAAGCCGGATTGAGTATCGTTACAATCGAAATGGAAAAAACAAATGTGCCTGAGCCTGTTCAGCAGTCATTTAATGAAGTAAACCAGGCCGTTCAGGAGAAGGAAAAGCTTATCTATCAGGCAAGGGAGGCATACAACAAGGCTTTACCGGAAGCAATGGGAGAAGCCGAAAGAACGATAAGAGTTGCCGAGGGATATGCTTTAGACAGGGTTAACCGCGCGAAGGGCGATGCAGCAAGGTTTGTGGCCCTGTATCAGGAATACGCCAAGGCAAAAGATATCACCAAAAAAAGAATGTATCTTGAAATGTTAAAAGATATTATGCCCAAGCTTGGAAACAAATATATAATCGATGCAAACCAGAAAAATGTCCTGCCCCTTCTTAATCTTGAAAAACAAATAGGTGCCATAAAAAATGAAAAATAGAGGTATTCTTTTAATTTGTTGTGTAATTGTACTTTTGTTAATTACAGGGTCGGTCTTCATTGTTGATGAGACGGAACAGATAATTATAACTCAGTTCGGAAAAGTTGTAGGTTCTCCAAAAAAAGAACCCGGGTTATATTTCAAAATTCCTCTTATCCAGGAAGTTAACTATTTTCCCAAAAACCTTTTGCAATGGGATGGGAATCCTGGACAGATACCGACTCTCGATAAAACATATATTTGGGTTGATACGTTCGCTCGGTGGAAAATAATTGACCCGGTAAAATTTTTTCAGACAGTAAATAACACTGTAAGCGCTCTCGCAAGACTGGATGATATTATTGACCCTGCAGTCAGGAATTTTATAACATCGTACAGTCTTATCGAAACTGTCCGGAAAAGTGATAGAGAACTTGATACGTTTGAAATCGGAATGATGGAAGATAAGAAATATGAGCTTCAATCATCATTTGCCATCAAGACCGGAAGAGAATTGATAATGAAGGGAATTCTCGAGCAGGCTCAGCCCAAGCTTGCGCAGTTTGGTATTGAGTTGGTAGATGTAAAAATCAAGCGGATCAATTATGTCTCGGAAGTCAGGGACTCTGTTTATGCCCGAATGATTGCGGAACGCAAACAGATAGCCGAAAAATTCCGGTCGGAAGGACATGGCGAAGCCCAAAAAATAACAGGTGAAAAAGAACGCGATTTAAAACGAATTACTTCGGAAGCATATAGAAAGGCACAGGAACTGCGGGGTAAAGCCGATGCGGAAGCCACAAAGATATACGCCGGTGCCTTTGGAGCAGATCCGGCTTTCTACTCTTTCATAAAAACTCTTGAAGTGTACAATGAATCCCTGGGCAAAGACACCTCCCTTATCCTTTCAACAGATTCTGAGCTTTTCAAATATCTAAAGGGGTATTAACCTTGAAACAAAAAAGCACCTGCAGTGTTATTTAAGATTGCAGGTGCTTTTTACAACACCACTATAAGAGACTGCAGGTAGCTCTATTTACCTTTTCTTCTCTGATGTCGCGTACGTACCAGAAGCTTTTTATGCTTATGCTTTCTCATTTTTTTCCTTCGCTTTTTAACTACGCTACCCAACAGATCACCTCCTGTTTATTTTGTTTTCCGACTAGAAGTTGCTCTACTAACACCATTCATTATTATTTGTCCATATTTATTTCATGTTTTTACATCTATAGTGGTTGTCAGAATAATGTTCCTATTGGAGCTGTTCAAATTGTCGACCTGTATTTTCCCCTCACCCTGACCCTCTTTACTCAAGGGGAAAGGGATTTTTGTTGAGACTTTTGCAATTGGCTCATAAATTATGTATATAACAATTGCTGTGTACAAATATGTTAATTTCAATTAAGATGTCACAATGGGTAATGATAAAGAACCTGATAACTTTAATAAAAAACAAATCAAAGTCGTTAATCAAGCGTCTGAAATGGCTGAGGAACTTGTAAGTGATTATTACAAGTTATCATCAAGCCAATGGCTACGCCGGAGGTATGATATAAAAACGCTGGCAGATCTTGCGCCGGAAGAGATAGTTAGCGGACCGTTTGCCCAGATAATAAGATATAAGGCTCATCCGAAAGATTCATGTCTCGGCTCCTCTGCATATGATTTTTACAAAATATGTCTGCAGGACAATTCTATTCTAGCAGTTATCCGTGATTTTAAAGATATCAAACTAAGCCCTTTTACGCTTTATATAATTACACACGAACTTATTCACATAGTCAGATTCAGTGAATTTATCCAGAACTTTAACGCATCGGATGAAGAAAAATTAGCGGAAGAGACAAGAGTTCACAAAAATACACATGAAATACTTAAATCCGTTAAATTACCGGGGCTTTCAAATGTTCTTAAATTTTATGACAAATGGCGCGTCCCGGTTGATAAATTTGATGAATCGTATTCGCAGGAGGCATAACCGGCAAACAAAATCGATTCATTTTCTTGACAACCATGTTATGCTGACTATATTTAGTGAACTAAGCTATATATAAGATAAAAATACCGTGCAGATATGCAGGTATTTAATTAAATTGAATATTCCCCGCCGGAAGCAGCGGGGAATGAGTTTGCTGTTTCGGTTCAGGAGGGAATCGTTTATGCCCATTTACGAATATCAATGCACAAAATGCGGCCATATTGAAGAAGCTATACAAAAATTTTCAGATAAACCGCTTAATAAATGCAGATTTTGTTCCGGAAAACTGCATAAGCTGATATCTCATAACAGTTTTCAGCTTAAAGGAAGTGGTTGGTATGCAACAGACTATTCAGGCAGATCTCAAAGCAGTTCGACTCCTCCAAAAACAACCGGGGAAACATCCAAATCAAATAAACCTAATGAAAGCGCCGATAAAACTTCAGAATAGTCTGTTTTTTTGCAATTGATATCTCAAAATAACCCGGTGTTTTATTTTTAAATAATCGAATGCGGTAATTTATTAAAAAATTACAGGGCATCCCTTTACAAACAGGAATGTGTGATTATAGTTTTCAAAAAATGATCTGCATATCTTAAATCAAGTTTATTTAGGCAATTAATATCATTTATTATCATTTTTGAAGGGGGGTGACTCCTGACCGGGAGTATTCAATGTGCGGTCATTGATAATCTTAATTATTACGACATACGATTTCTGTTAAAAAATAACCAATATTAATTGTAAAAAACAAAAAGGAGAAATTAAACCATGAAACTCAGACCATTACATGATCGTATTCTGGTACAGCGTGTTGAAGAAGTAACGACAACAAAAGGAGGGATTATTATTCCCGATACTGCCAAAGAAAAGCCGGCTGAAGGGAAAGTAATAGCCGTTGGAAATGGAAAGATCGGCGAAGACGGCAAGAAAATTCCCCTGGACATTAAAAAGGGAGACAGGATCCTTTTCGGGAAATACTCCGGAACAGAGGTCAAGATCGAAGGCGATGAATATCTTATCATGCGGGAAGACGATGTGCTTGGAATAATCGAATAATTGTAATTTAATTGCGATAAACATATAAATGGAGGGTAGATCAAAATGGGTGCTAAAATTATTAAGTACAACATGAAAGCCCGCGAAGCTATGCTAAAGGGCGTGCAAACACTTGCCGATGCAGTAGTTGTAACTCTCGGCCCGAAAGGAAGAAATGTAGTTATTGACAAATCATGGGGATCACCAACTGTTACCAAAGACGGTGTAACGGTTGCCAAGGAGATCGAACTCGAAGACAAGTTCGAAAATATGGGCGCACAGATGGTGAAAGAGGTTGCCAGCAAAACAAGCGACATGGCCGGTGATGGAACAACCACCGCGACAGTTCTTGCCAGATGCATTTATGAAGAAGGACAGAAACTTGTAGCAGCCGGCAATAACCCGATGGCAATAAAACGGGGTATTGACAAGGCCGTTGAAGTGGCGGTTAAAGAACTCCACAGAATGAGCAAACCGACCAAGGATCAGCGCGAAATCGCACAGGTTGGCACAATATCCGCCAACAATGACGAGACTATAGGGAACATCATTGCCGAAGCAATGAACAAGGTTGGAAAAGAGGGCGTAATCACTGTTGAAGAAGCCAAAAGCATGGACACAACCCTCGAGGTTGTTGAAGGCATGCAGTTTGATCGCGGTTATCTTTCTCCGTACTTCGTAACAGATCCTGAAAAAATGACGGTCTCGCTTGATGATGCCTATATTCTCATCAACGAAAAGAAGATCAGCAACATGAAAGATCTCCTTCCCATTCTCGAGAAAATAGCCAAAATGGGCAAACCGCTTCTTATTATTGCAGAAGATATTGACGGTGAAGCGCTTGCTACACTTGTGGTTAACAAGCTGAGAGGAACCCTTCATGTGGCTGCAGTTAAGGCTCCCGGTTTCGGAGACAGAAGAAAAGCGATGCTCGAAGATATCGCAATTCTTACCGGAGGACAGGTTGTGTCTGAAGATCTTGGAATAAAACTGGAGAACATTTCCCTTGAAGATCTCGGAAAGGCAAAAAGGATCGTTATCGACAAAGACAACTCAACAATAGTTGACGGCGCTGGTTCACGCTCCGCACTTGAAGGACGTGTAAAACAGATCCGCGCTCAAATTGATGAAACAACTTCCGATTATGACCGCGAAAAGCTCCAGGAGCGCCTTGCCAAGTTAATTGGCGGTGTGGCCGTTATCAATGTCGGCGCTGCTACAGAAACTGAAATGAAGGAAAAAAAGGCCCGCGTTGAAGATGCTCTCAATGCAACCCGTGCTGCTGTTGAGGAAGGCATTGTTCCCGGCGGCGGAGTGGCGCTGGTTCGCTGCCTTGAAGCTTTGGAAAAAATCAAGATCAAGTCCGATCAGAAGCTTGGCGTAAAAGTCGTTATGCGGGCGATTGAAGAGCCCCTAAGGCAAATTGCAAACAACGCCGGCCAGGAAGGATCAGTTGTAATTGATAAGGTAAAGAAAGGCGAAGGTTCATTCGGATATAATGCCGAAACGGATACTTTTGAAGATCTTATTGCAGCGGGAGTTATTGATCCGACAAAGGTTGTACGTTTCGCGCTTCAGAACGCCGGAAGTGTTGCATCCCTTATGCTTACAACTGAAGCAATGATTGCTGAAAAACCCGAACCCAAACAGGAAGGAATGCCCGGTGGCGGCGGCCACGGAGGAATGGGAGGAATGGGCGGAATGGGCGGAATGATGTAACTCAGTAACGAGCGATAGTTGAACTATAAAAGCCCTTGTGTAGTTGTACACGAGGGCTTTTTTCATTGAAAATGAATTTAAACTTAAATACTTGACAAACAAGCAATTTCAGACTAATAATTTCCGCAATACTAATCAAAAGCCTTTATAAACAGTTTGTAGCCGGCTGCTATTTATTTTTAACCAGCAACATAACAAGTCGAGGCGTTATATGCGGAATATATCAAATAACAAAAAAATTTTTACGTTTATTTGTATATTAACCACATTGATTATTCTCCCCATCTGTTACGCTCAGGAGGATTCGCAGAGCGTTGAAAACGAAGTGGGATTCTATTACACAGTCCAAAAAGGCGATACGCTATGGGATATTTCAGACAGATTTGCTGATTCTCCATTTCTGTGGCCTGATCTGTGGAAAGATAACCAGCATATTTTAAATCCTCATCTGATTTACCCGGGCAACAGGCTGCTCCTCTTTAAAAAGAAAGACACTGATACAGTAATTACCAAAAAAGTTGAAGAAATAGTCGCTGTACCCCAATTGCCGGAAATCAAGGAAGAAATTAAATCCTATAAGTATTTTTCAATTGATGCGGTTGGTTTCATCAGAAAAGAGCCTGTTTTACCAATCGGTTCTTTATTTAAAGTCAAGGATGATAAAGAGTTGGCAAGCACGGGTGATCTGGTATACATAAGGCCCGGGAAAAATATAAATTTTAATCCCGGAGCAAGATATACTGTATTCCGGACTTTTGGGCCGTTAGTCGATAAGAAAACGAAAGCTTTAATCGGCACCCAGCATTATTTAACCGGCGTTGTGGAAATTAAAGAGATTGAACCATTATATGCCATAGCCGAAATAATCAAGACATACAGGGCAATTGCCGTCAATGATCTGTTGATGCCCTTCGAACCAAAATCTCCTGAAATACCTATAATAGAATGCGAGAAAGGTATAGACGGGGCTATTATATCCTCTGAGGAAAAAAGAGAAATAATTGGTGATAATACTGTCGTATTTATCAATAAGGGGATAAAGGACGGCATCAAGCCGGGACAGTCTTACAGTATCTACTACCAGGATAAACAAAAAATCTCTCCTGACAGCAAAAAAGAGATATATCTTGCTCCGGTTGATTTCGGATCGCTTATTGTGCTTCAAACAGAGCAGACGACATCGTCTGCTTTAGTTACCAGGTCGGATAAGGATATTTATCCGGGAGCAAAAATCAGAAGCCCTGTAAATTAGCAGTATTTTAGTCACTATTCAGAAGTCAGAATTCTGGCTTCTGGCTCCTGAATAGTTATCTTTATAATAAATCTGTTTCGGCAAATATCACACCCGCTCCCAGGTTACCCTCAATACTTCCTGATATGTTGTTATTCCTTTGAGGAGCTTTTTAACGGCATTTTCCCTCAGGGTAACCATTCCCTCTTCCCTTGCTTTGCTCCTTATGGATTGCAGGTCGGCGCCGGCGGTCGTCAACTTCTTTATTGTTTCACTATATGGAAGCACCTCAAATATGGATGTCCTCCCGAAATATCCCGTGCCCCTGCAATTGATACAGCCCTTTCCCCTGTACAGCCTCACCCGGCTTTTTCCTCCCACTTCTAGCCCCATTGCGCTTAACTCGGCGCATTCCATTTCAAACGATTCTATGCAATGTGAGCATATTTTGCGGACCAGCCGCTGAGCTAAAATCCCTACCAGTGTTGCCTGAATCAAAAAGGGCGGTATTCCAAGATCGAGAAGGCGGGTAATTGATGAAGGAGCGTCATTTGTGTGAAGCGTCGAAAGGACGAGGTGACCCGTCATAGCCGCCTGGACTGCATTCTGGGCGGTTTCGATGTCTCTCATCTCTCCTATCATTATTATATCCGGGTCCTGCCGCAGAATATTTCTCAATATCGTTGCGAATGTTATATCCACTGCAGGTTGCACGGCGATCTGGTTAAAATCCTCGTGAATCATCTCGATCGGATCTTCTATTGTTGTAATATTTATACCGGGTGAAGAAAGATGCCTTAAGGTAGAATAAAGAGTCGTCGATTTTCCACTGCCTGTAGGACCGCAAACCAGGACAATTCCATGGGGCATATTTATGAACTGATTGTAACGGATCAGATCGGTCGGAGTAAAACCGAGCTGTTCAAGTTCCTGAAAAAGAATATCAGGATCCATTATCCTCATCACGACTTTTTCTCCGAATGCCACCGGAAGGGTTGAAACCCTTATCTCCACCGCGGTATTGCCCTTATCCGTTTTTATTCGTCCGTCCTGGGGTCTTCGTTTTTCGGACATATCGAGCCGTGACATATTTTTTATTCTGCTCACAACCGCAGAATGCACATTTTTTGGAAGTTCATAAACAGAGTGCAAAACGCCATCTATTCTCATCCTGACAAGGCTTATATTCCTCTTGGGTTCAATATGTATATCACTTGCTCTCTGATCAAAGGCATATGAAAAAAGATGGTTGACGGCATTAATTATATGTTTGTCGTTTGAAGGCAGCTCATCAGAAGATGAGAGGCGAAAATATTGTTCAAGGTTTCCGAGATCCACCGATGGCCCTGCGAACTCGTGTTCGGCAGCGGCAATGGACCTTTTAAAACCAAAGAACTCGTTAATAAGTTTAACGATATCCGATTTGGAGCTAACAACAACGTTGACTTTCATCTGGATTGCCCGAGTAATATCATCAAAAACTTCGATATTGAACGGATCCGGTGTTGCTACGGTCAGGCATCCATTTTCAACGGAAACCGGAAGGATCTTGTGCTTCATCGCAAAAGACCGGGGAATGGTGGTTGTGACAATGTTAAGATTTAATTTTATCGGATCAATTTTCTTAAACGGCAAGCCCCATTCTTCAGCAAGAGCCTGGTAAATGACGTCTTCATCAGCTATTTTTAAAGACCCGTCGGCTCTCTGATATTTCTGGGAAACTATTATATCTATAATTGAAAAGTCTGCCGCTGAATTTATGCCTGAAGGGTCCTTTTTCAGCCTTGATTTTTCAATTTTCCGTTTTAAGACATCTATCTTTTCGAGTGTTTCTTTTACCTGCTCCCTGCTGATAATTTTTCTGCTGATAAGAGCTCTGCAAACACTTTCGGATGACAGCGGATTTAGCTTATCTGTGCCGGTTGCTTTGGAATTAATCATATTGTTTTATGTTAATCTCTCTGTTTAATTAAACCTTTCCTTCCACCATATGTAAAAGAAATTTCTTGGTGCGGCGAGCGGGTCCAAAGCAATAATACCAGCCTCGGTCAATTCACTTAAAGCATCTGGGGTTGTACTTCCTATCGAAATGAAAAGTTCCTGGCCGGTTTCGCTGATTACCATGACGGGCTTGGAGGGAATCCCTCCTCCCAGGAAA
>JAWOHP010000167.1:0-6808 GCA_046485065.1 Desulfobacterales bacterium
GGAAGTTTATCCGACCAGTTGACGGTGCATGTCTGGCGGCGCATATAGGCTTTCCATGCGTCTGATCCGGCCTCCCTGCCTCCTCCGGTTTCTTTTTCTCCGCCGAAAGCTCCCCCTATTTCGGCCCCGGAAGTTCCGATATTGACATTTGCTATTCCGCAGTCACTTCCCCTGTTGCTTAAGAAAAATTCGGCTTCCTTAATATCATTGGTAAATATACCGGATGACAAGCCCTGTGGAACCGAGTTATGATATAAAAGAGCTTCCTCAATGGTATTATATCTTATGACATACAAAAGCGGGGCAAAGGTTTCTTCCATAACCACCGGCGTATCATGTCTCACTTCACAGATGCATGGTGTTACATAGGTCCCCGTGTCATAAATACCGCCCGAAAGAATCTTGCCACCGTACAGGACCCGTCCACAATGTTCCTTTATTTTTTTGATTGCATTCTGCATCGCGTTTACAGCTTCACGGTCAATAAGCGGGCCCATGAGAACATTTTTGTCAAGAGGATTTCCTATCCTGATTTTCCTGTATGCTTTTACAAGGGAGTCAGTCAGTTTTTTTGCGATATCATTGTGGACTATCAGGCGTCTTGTTGTGGTGCATCTTTGACCGGCCGTTCCGACAGCGCCAAAAAGAATTGCCCGAAGAGCCGTTCCAAGATCAGCCTTCGGCGTTACGATTACGCCATTATTTCCTCCAAGTTCGAGAATAGACCGGCCCAGGCGTTCCGCGACAGTTTTAGAAATATGCCGTCCCATTTCCACGCTTCCAGTTGCGGATACAAGAGGAATCCGGCGGTCTCTTAAGATATTTTCGCCTACATCTTTCCTGTTTCCAACCAGGAGATTCAGGACACCTTCCGGAACATCATTTTTCTTCAGAACATCCCAGGCAATTTTTGTTGCGGCTATGGCAGAAAGAGGAGCTTTTGAAGAGGGTTTCCATATGACGGTATTGCCGGCTATTAAAGCAATCATGGCGTTCCACGCCCAGACAGCCATAGGAAAATTAAATGCCGTAATTACTCCGACAGGTCCCAGAGGATGCCATTGTTCATACATCCTGTGGTCCGGGCGTTCGCTGTGCATGCTGAGTCCGTACAGCATTCTCGACTGACCGGTTGCAAAATCAGCCATGTCGATCATCTCCTGGACTTCACCTTCTCCTTCAGCCCGTATTTTCCCGACTTCCATGCTGATGAGCTCGCCCAGATCTTTCTTGTGTGTTCTGAAGGCATCCCCTATCTGCCGGACAATATCACCTCTTTTCGGAGCGGGAATAAGGCTCCATGATTTAAAAGCCATGTGTGCCTTTTCGGTGACCTTTTCAAATTCTCTGTTTCCGGCGCATCTGATAGTTCCCATTACTATGCCGTTTACCGGGGAAATTGAATTTATAACCGGCCCGGTGCATTTTATAAAACGGCCTGATCCGGCCCCGTCAAGCGTCTTTGAAATTCCCAGTCTTTCAGATAATGAGCTCATTCTTTCAAAACCTCCTGCAAAATGTTTTTATGACAAGTTTTTCTCCCAAAATTAGTTGGTCTCCATTCGGAAATGGCCCTTTTGTGCGATCTCTATCGTCAATGTGGACACTCTGGGAGTAAGGGATACAGTTATTTATTAATCATAACTTCGTAGCGCCTGAATGCTATCTGAATTTATCGGGAGGGTCAATAATTATCAGGTAATTATAAGAGATATGGTAGATGAAAATAAAACAGCCCGCGGCATATTCAAGATAACGGGCCGCGAGCTGTATCGGTTCAGCAATATGAGACCTTTAAATATCTAGTGTTCCAGTCTACAGGATAATGGGTTTTGGCATTTCGCAGGAACCATGCTAATCCTTCGCCAACGGCGGCATATCCGTATCCATTAGGCCAAAACAGCCCCAAAGGATAATAGTCACGAAGACTTATACAGTCTCCGCCTGTATTATTTCTTATCGTCTTTTACTTCTTCAAAGTCGGCATCAACAACATCGTCTTCGCCTTTTGAGCTTTTCTCCTGCGAAGCTCCGGCAGCGCCTTCCGCCTGATCTTCTCCCGCCTGCCCGGCCTGCTGAGAAGCCTGTTTGTACATGGCTTCCGCGAGCTTGTGGGATGCCTGGGTCAGTTCCTCGGTCAGTTTTTTTATTTCAGAAGTGTCTTCGCCTTCCATCGCCTTTTTAAGACGGGTTATTGCCCCGTCAACATTGCTCTTTGTTGCGGCATCGACCTTATCGCCCAGATCCTTTATTGACTTTTCGGTTGAATAGATCAGGGCATCACCGGTATTGCGCGCGTCGACAAGCTCCCTCTTCTTTTTGTCATCTTCCGCATGAAGTTCCGCATCCTTAATCAGCTTATCAATCTCATCTTTTGACAATCCGCTTGAAGCAGTGATCTGAATCGATTGTTCCTTGCTTGTAGCCAGATCCTTTGCGGAGACATTTACTATTCCGTTGGCATCGATATCGAATGTCACTTCGATCTGCGGGACGCCTCTCGGAGCCGGAGGAATTCCCACAAGTTCGAAACGGCCGAGGGTTTTATTTCCGGCAGCCATCTCCCTTTCTCCCTGAAGAACATGTATGGATACTGCGGGCTGACTGTCTGCGGCAGTCGAAAATATCTGGCTCTTCTTTGTGGGAATGGTTGTGTTTTTCTCAATGAGCCTTGTCATAACTCCGCCGAGTGTTTCAATTCCGAGAGACAGGGGCGTTACATCGAGAAGAAGAACATCCTTGACGTCACCCTTAAGAACCCCGCCCTGGATGGCAGCTCCGATTGCCACAACTTCATCCGGGTTAACTCCCTTATGAGGCTCTTTCCCGAACAGTCTCTTCACGCGCTCCTGAACAGCCGGCATACGTGTCATGCCGCCGACTAAAATGACTTCATCAATCTGGTTTGTAGTCAGCCCCGAATCTTTCATTGCGGTACGGCAAGGCCCTTCCAGTTTGTCAAGAAGGTCTTCAACGAGACTTTCAAGCTTCGCCCTTGTTATCCTCAGGTTCAGATGTTTCGGCCCGCTTGCATCAGCCGTTATAAACGGCAGATTCACATCGGTTTCCATGGAGGTTGAAAGTTCCATCTTCGCTTTTTCGGCTGCTTCCTTTAGCCTTTGCAGGGCCATCTTGTCGCTTCTTATATCTATACCTGATTCTCTTCTGAATTCGCTTGATATATAATCGATAAGCCTTAAATCGAAGTCCTCACCGCCGAGATGCGTATCGCCGTTTGTCGCCTTGACTTCAAAAACGCCTTCTCCGATTTCCAGCACCGAAATATCGAATGTACCTCCACCCAGGTCGAATACCGCTATCTTTTCATCTTTTTTCTTGTCGAGGCCGTAAGCGAGAGAAGCAGCCGTAGGTTCGTTTATTATCCTTAAAACATTAAGGCCTGCTATCTTTCCGGCGTCTTTTGTCGCCTGCCTCTGGCTGTCGTTAAAATATGCCGGAACCGTAACAACCGCATCTGTAACTTTTTCACCAAGGTAATCTTCAGCAGTTTTCTTTATATTTGCTAGTATGAATGATGATATTTCGGCTGGGCTTAACTCTTTGCCCTGTACGATTATCCTGACATCCCCGTTATCTGCCTGCTTGATTTTATACGGGAGTATCTTTAAATCTTTCTGCACTTCAGGAGAACTGTACTTGCGGCCTATCAGCCTTTTGACCGCGTAAACCGTGTTCTCGGGGTTTGTGATCGCCTGTCTTTTTGCTATCTGGCCGACAAGTCTTTCACCGCTGTTAGATATGGCAACAATGGATGGAGTAGTCCGCCCGCCTTCGGCATTTGTTATAACTTTTGCCTCACCGCCCTCCATTATGGCCACGCATGAATTGGTGGTTCCCAGATCTATACCGATTATTTTGCCCATTTTTTCCTCCTTGGCGTATTAATATATATTTTAATTATTATTTTTTTTGTTTTCAGTTCCTGCTTTAGATTTGGATACAACTACCATGGAAGGCCTCAGCAGCCTGTCATTAATCATGTATCCTTTCTGTAGTTCAGCTATAACAGTATTTTCAGGATGCTCTTCATTTTCTTCCTGCATGACAGCCTGATGGAAATTAGGATCAAAAGTTTTGCATAAAGATTCTATCGGCTTTACCCCGTAGTTATCAAAAACCCGCAAAATCTCTTTCAGGGTTAAACTAACACCTTCAATTATGCAGTTGTTTGCCTTATCGTCACTGCTTGAAGTGCTGATTGCCCTTTCAATGTTATCCACAACAGTCAGCATATCGCTTATCAGGCTTTCATTTGCATATTTTCTGAACTCGCTCATTTCACGAGCCGAGCGTTTCTTATAGTTATCGAATTCTGCAGAAACCCTTAAGAAACGGTCATAATTCTGTTTTGCTTCAAGCTCGGTGTTTTTGAGCTTTTCCTCAAGTTCTTTTAAAGGATCCGCTGCATTTACAACAGGTTCATTTTCAGGTTCACTTTTGTCCGGTGTTTTACCTTCCGAACTTTTATTATCGTCATTTTTTATATCGATTTTGATTTTGCTTCTTCCAGTAGTCATTAATATTTCACCTGTATATACCTGCAGTTATGCGTCGCTTTCTCATTTTAAAAATTTAAACCGGAAAAGAGTCAATAATAGTTCCGCATTGTCATGAAAAATAAGACTATATGGAACAATGTCAAGGAGTAGGTATTTGCTTTGGGAGGTAAATAATTGGCAGTTTTGTTAAAAACCGGGATTTAACGATATGCCACGAGGATCGGAAAGAAAACAGATTTTTTACAAGCCCGTCATTTTTTCCTTGAATAACTGTTACTTGCCGGGATCAGCTACGACACAGACCGCATTTCTTATCGCTGCTTCCTTCCGGACCTGACGAGGTTCGTAACCGTCTGTTGCGCAGTGTCCGGCAAGTAACAGTTATTCAAGGAAAATTATTAAAAATTAAAGCTATCACAACCTTCTATAACTCTAAATCTAAATATACTTACCGGTGAATTTGTTTTTTATCAAGGAGAAAGTTTTTTATTTAATAAAAGATTTCTTGCCATTTCCGGATTGAAACTAGTTGACTTGAAAATATCTCTGAAATAATTTGGAGTTATGAATTCTTTTGAAAAAAAGATCCCAAACAGCCTGATTCAAAAAACTAAAGAGACTGTTGCGGAATACAACATGCTTCAGGAAAGGGATTCTGTTCTTATCGGAGTCTCCGGAGGAGCTGATTCAGTCGCACTTGTCCATGTAATGGAAGAGATTGCCCCGATATTTTCGGTAAAGCTGGGTATTGCTCATCTTAACCATTCATTGCGTGGAAATGAATCTGATACTGATGCCGGTTTCGTTGTTTCTCTGTCAGAAAAACTGAATCTGCCCTGTTATACAGCGAAGGAAGATATAATTGCATATAAGAAAAAGCACGGATTATCGATTGAAGAAGCAGGAAGACGCGTCCGGTACTCATTTTTTGAAAATATCGCTCAAATGGAGGGTTTCAACAAGATCGCACTGGGCCATACGAGTGATGATAATGCAGAGCTTATTCTGATGTATCTGATTCGTGGAAGTGGTCCATTGGGCATTTCCGGAATTCCTCCGGTAAGGGGCGTATATGATTCCAAACTGCTGATTATAAGACCTTTTATTAAAACAGCCCGTTTTGATATAATAAAATATATATCTTCAAACGGACTTTCCCATGTTGTGGATAAATCTAACATGGATATGAAATATTTAAGAAACAAAATCCGAAATGATCTTATTCCGGAATTAAAGCAGAATTACAATCCAAAAATAGTTGATACAATAAACAGACTTGCTTCGATCATGCGATCTGAAGATGAATGGATTGAAAATGAGTTGGAGCCCGTTTTGAAAAAATGTACAATGTTTGAAGAAATTAACAGAATTGTTCTTTCCATATCCGGCATTAATACCCTTCATCCTGCTGTCAAAAGAAGAATTGCAAGAAGTGCGATTAGAAAAGTCAAGGGAGATTCAAGGAGATTAGGCTATTCACACATTGAGCTTTTAATGGCTCAACTTATATACGATTCTGATTCCTGGAGCCTTGATCTTCCCGACAGAATAAGGATTACCAGAGCCGGAAAAAAACTTATTGTTTCAAAGGAGGAAAAAAACCTCCGGCACCTTTCTTCAAAACGTTCTGTTTATAACGAGGCATTTTTTGAGCATGTAATTAATAAACCCGGACTTATAGTTGATGAAAAAGAGGGTTTTAGTATAAGCTTTTCTGAAATTACGGACATGAATCTTCAGGATATATATCATGCGGTTCCGGGAACAGCTTTTTTTGATATGGAGAAAATCGACTTTCCTTTGATCATAAGGAATTATCTCCCGGGGGATCGTTTCACTCCCCTTGGAATGAAAGGTTCTCAGAAGATTGCCAAATATTTGATGAATAACAAGGTGCCGAGAGAAAAGCGTATTAAATCTCCGGTTGTAATAAGCAACGGTAAAATAATCTGGTTGGCGGGTTTTGTAATTGATAATTCTGTTAAAGTGACCACCGGCACCAGAAAAATACTTAAGGCAGAACTTTCTCTTGCCTAATATTTAATTATGGTTATTATTGAATGACGGCTTCGTAAAAAGCAATTTTTCACACTGAGGCACAAAGGCACGAAGAAAAAAATCATTTAATATCAAACATGTTAGCTTTGTGATCTTTGTGGCTTGGTGTGAGATTCTGACTTTTTACGAAGCCGTAATCAGCAGGATTTTTTAAATTTCAATATTTATTGTTTGTCATTGCGTATGACAGATTTTTTTTAGGAGGTAAAACATATTGAATCCATTCTATA
>JAWOHP010000125.1:0-3229 GCA_046485065.1 Desulfobacterales bacterium
GAGAGAATGGCTATGATCGACTTTGAGCCCTCAAAAACCCAGAAACAGATCGTAGCAGCAGCCCGGGATTTTGGTAAAAACATTCTGCTGCCGGCCGAAACCGAACTGGATAAGATCCAGGACCCGCAGGCGATCTTTACTGCAACCGTTTCCGGGCTGTAATTGCGGAGGCATTTGAACTGGGCTTCTCCAAGATGGCACTCCCCGAAAAGTTCGGTGGCATGGGGCTTGACCCTCAGACAACCGGCATGGTCTGGGAGGAGATAGCCAGATGGGGGCCCGGTTTTGCTGCCACGCTGATTCCCGGCGCTGTTGTACCCCAGCTCATTTCCTTTTTGGCGCCCGACAACCGTGAGCTGGTCGATAAATTTGTAATTCCCTATTGCGAAGACAACTCCGGCAGATATCTTACAGCCTGGTGCAGCAGCGAACCGGAAGTCGGTTCCGACGGGAGCAACTATGATGATCTCAATGTCCGTCATCATACCATTGCCGAACAATCGGCTGACGGCTACATGCTGAACGGCACAAAGTCGGACTTTGTATCAAACGGGGGCATTGCAAGCGCCTATATAGTTTTCGCATGTATAGATCCGTCTCTGGGTATAAAAGGTTCAGGTGTGTTCGTGGTTCCCGGTGATGCTCCGGGGCTTAAAACAGGCCGTCCACTGGACAAAATAGGTCTGAGGGTGCTCAACCAGTCGCCTGTCTTTTTTGACAGGGTTGAAGTTCCGTCAGACTACCTGATTTTTCCTTGCGGTGACGGTTATCCGATGTTGCACAATGCTATTATTACTGTTGGCAACCTTGCGGTTGGCTATCTGGCCGTTGGATTGATGAGGGCGGCATACGAGTGCGCTCTTGAACATGCAAAAAAGAGGATCCAGTGGGGCAAACCGATATTCCAGCACGCGTTGATTGCCCAGAAGCTTTTCGAATGTTTCCAGGCCATAGAAACAGCCCGGGCCTTTTTGTGGAAAGGCAGCTGGCTGAGCGGAAAATGCTTTCCGGGAGATCTCAAGACGAGCCTTGCCGCCAAGGTTTATGCAACTGATCAGGCAGTCAGGCATACCGCTGAAATGGTTCAAATACTGGGGGGATACGGCATCTCAAGGGAGTATCCGGTTGAAAAATATTCGAGGGATGCCAAGTTGCTGAAGATTATGGACGGCACAAATGAAACTCTGCTGATCAAGGCTGCCGCACTGTTATGAAAAAAGAAAGGCTGAAAAACCATTAAAGAGGAGGGATGAAAAATGGCATTAGAACCCTGGCCTACCGACAAATGGCCTAAAGGCGTCCCAAGAGAGATATCAGGTTTTGATAAACCCTTATTCACGATTCTGGATGAATCTGCCGAAAAGTATCCCGATCAGGTTTATACGATTTTCAACGGAGCGACACGAACCTTTTCTCAGGTGAAAAATACTGCCGACAGAGTAGCCAGTTTCCTTGTCTCCCGTGGCATTCAGAAGGGAGAGCGCGTGGCAATCTTCCTTCCAAACCTTCCCCATTATCCTGCCGTTTATTTTGGCATACTCAAGGCCGGGGCAACCTGTGTAACCTGCAATCCGCTCTACACTCCATCCGAACTTAATTACCAGCTCAAAGATGCCGGCGCCAAAGCCATTTTCTGCATGGATCACCCCCAGTTTTATCCGACCATGGTGAAATCTCTGGAAGGAACCGTGGTCGAAACCGTTGTCATCTGCGGCGTAAAATCATACCTGCCCCGGATGAAAGGAATAATAGGCGGGCTGCTCGGCAAAATACCCAAAGCAGACCGATATGAACCAGGCCATTTTTTCTTTGATAATGTAGTCGCGGCATCGAAACCCCAGGCGCCGCCTCTTAAAATCACACCCGCTGAAGATCCGGCCGTGGTCATATATACCGGCGGCACAACCGGTGTGCCCAAGGGCGCAACTTTGACTCATTCCAATTTCATCTTCAACTTGATGGCACTAAATGAGTGGATGCGGATACCACAGGAACCGGGAGGCAATTCGGAAAAACTCAGACAAGGCGGTTACCATTGTTTTCTGGGAGCTCTCCCCTTTTACCACAGTTTCGGTCAGACTATTGTTATGCTCTGGTCCTGTTTTACAGCAAACCGGTTGGTATGTATTCCCGATCCGCGTGCCGGGAACCCGCCTTTTACAGGAGTGCTTGAGTCGATTGAGAAATACAAAGTCACGATTTATCCGGGCGTGCCGACAATGTTTGTGGCCGTGACAAATCATCCGCTTCTCGGTAAATTCGATTTATCTTCAATTCAGGGCTGCGGTTCCGGGGGAGCTCCTCTTCCTGTCGGAGTCGCCATGCAGTTCGAAGAAAAAACAGGGTCCATTATATTCGAGTGCTACGGCTTGAGTGAGACAGCCCCGCTGGCAACAGCAAATCCGTCCAACAAGGAAGGCAGAAAATTCGGATCGGTCGGCTTTCCCGTTTCAAACACAGTCGTAAAAATCCTGGATACCGATACGGGTCTGAAGGAAATGCCTCAGGGGCAGGACGGAGAAATTGCCATCTGGGGTCCGCAGGTTATGAAGGGTTACTGGAACAATCCCGCCGCGAATGAAGAAGTCTTTCATGAAATTGACGACCGGATATTCTTTTTAACCGGCGACATCGGCCACATAGATGAAGAAGGATATATCATTATTACCGATCGCAAGAAAGACATGATACTGGTGGGAGGCTTCAACTGCTATCCACGGGAAGTCGAGGAAGTGCTCTATACCCATCCCAAAGTGGCAAATGCGGCAGTTATCGGCATTCCGGATCCAAGAAGCGGTGAAACGGTGAAGGCTTTTATTCAGCTTAAATCCGGGCAGGAAGCAACCGAAAAGGATATCATCGATTTTTGCAGGGAGAAGCTCACAGGATACAAGCGGCCCAGGACGGTAGAATTCAGAGAGACCCTGCCGACCTCTGTTATCGGCAAGGTGTTGAGAAGAGTGCTGAGAGATGAAGAGCTTAAAAAGATGAAGAA
Source organism: Desulfobacterales bacterium (assembly GCA_046485065.1). Lineage (GTDB taxonomy): Bacteria > Desulfobacterota > Desulfobacteria > Desulfobacterales > RPRI01 > RPRI01. The sequence continues at coordinate 2,996 of JAWOHP010000125.1, forward strand.
TTTTTGATCTTTTATTTAATCTTGCCTGCTTTACTTTTTTCGGGCTTTTTAGTCCGGCAACCCGACATTACATCGGCAACCCGCTTCATTGAACGGCATGCGACAACATCAATACCTTTTTCACCTAAAAAATCTTCAATAATTACCTGGCCTATCTCAACCGGGGCCACGACCTTAAGTTCATGAATTTTTCGCGCTGCCTCCAGAATCTGATCCTTATGAATCGCCCCTGAA
>JAWOHP010000129.1:0-18046 GCA_046485065.1 Desulfobacterales bacterium
GAACGTGAAAAGACTTCTCAAGACGATTGACACTGTCAACGGGTGGATGGGTGAAGGAGTGAAATGGCTCGTCGTTGCAGCCATACTCGTCACCTGTTTCGAAGTCATGCAGCGCTATGTCTTCAACAATCCCACCATGTGGGGCTACGAGACACCTATCCAGATCGGTGGCGCCATGTACGCGCTCTCCTGGGGATATGTGCTCTTGCAGAAGGGACACGTGCGCGTCGACATCTTCTACGCCAAGTTCTCCGACCGGCGGAAGGCACTCGTTGATGTAGTGTGCTTCGTCGCTCTGTTCCTGCCGGTCATTTCATATCTGACCTATACCTCATCATACACGAGTGACTATGTATGATAAGCTCATGTTTTAATGCCCTTTATTTCGTAAATCTTTACAGGCTCACTGAAACCCTTAACTTCAATCGTCCCTTTCGATTCGCATTCGATTTCGTTTTTGATTAGCGAATAGGTGGCATGACCTACGGTAATACGGTCGGGCTGGCAGGCGGTTTCGAGTCTCGATGCAAGATTTACGGAGCTGCCGAGAATTGTATAGTTGAGCCGATCCTCGCTTCCGAAAGTGCCCACAGTTGCGTAACCGGTATTTATTCCAATTCGTATATGCAGAGGTTCGTCGTGGCCCAGATCTTCCCATTCCATACGAAGTTCCTTCATCTTCTCCTGCATTTCTATTGCCATTTTCACACAACGAACAGCATGGTCTTTGTCGGAAGTGAACTCCGGGGCGCCGAAAAAAATCATTATTGCATCACCGATAAACTTATCAATGGTGCCACTCCACCTGCATGCGATTTTACTCATTTCCGAAAGATACTGATTCAAAAATTCGCGGGTATCCTCTGGCTCCAGCTTGTCGGTCCAGGCCGTGAAACCCTTAACATCTGAAAAAAAGACAGTAAGCTTGCGGCGTTCGTAATCGGGTGCTGAATCCGCCTCACCATTTTCAAGTGCTTTGACAAACTGCTGGGGGAGAAAAACTTTTAGTTTATTACTCAGAACGGATATTTTTTTATTTGTAACATCCAGTTCTTTTTCACGCTGTCTCATTTTGTTAACAACAAGATTTGTTGCGTTCAAAGTAACCCCGACCATTAAGAAAATGCTGAGATGAACTAAGAAGAAATAGAACGGTGTTAAATGATCGAGAAATGGCAAATATAGTTCATTGTAAGCTTTCGCAAAATCTGTTCTGAAAGCTGGCGCGTATGGAATAATTCTATTGTATGCAAGCAATCCGAGAGAAAGAAAAACAACCTGATTCCCAAAGAATAATCGAGTCGCAAAGTTTGAATTAATATAAACGCTGTAAAGCACTACCATCATGGGAAAAACAAGGACCATCAAGATACTTTGCATACCGAAAACGTAAACAAAAAAAGGACCGTAAATTATATCAATGAACAATATTATCAACGCAATCGGCCTTACCATAACATCGTATCTTAATAAATATTTGAATATCAATGTAAAAGGTATTGGAATTGCCACGAAACATAGTGAGATAAGGACAATATGATATCCGACAATATTCCCCTTGCTGAGCCAGATATAGCCCAGAGTGGAAGCCGCAAGAAAGCTTATGGCTAATAGTGCGAACAAAGTATACCGGAGTCGTGCCAATTGCCTTTGTTTCATTTCATCTCTAAACTCGTTGGTCCATTCCATGGTTGTCAGCCTTTTAACCCTAGAGATTATTACGTATCACGCCTGCCAGTTTATAAAAAAGAATCGAAAATAATATTTGCCGACAGCAGGAAGCTGCTTTCAGATATACTATCCAATAATTTTTAGCATCGTTTGCTTCCATAATAGCAAAAAGCTTTTTGCTGATTCTTTTTTCAGGTAATCTTCACTGCAGCCAAGATAGATAGTTGTCATGTTTTTATATGTTGTTATGGTATATGAGATGCAGCCTCCAGGAAATGTAGGGGCGAGAAATGAATAACCAATTGCTTTACTATGCCCAAAATCACCTGCTTCCTTAAATACAATACCGATGTTGGTCATATAATGGTTATGTTTTGCAAATTCTAATACCTTTTTTTTAAACCATAAAGAAAATCGACTTACAAGGAAGTAAGGTATTAATTTTACTTGCATCATGATGACGAAGGAATCTAATCCAATCCACTTTTTTAACTTATCAAGTTTTGATTTAATGGCAGCAAGTGCGATGGATGGGTCTTGTAAGTTAGCGTTGATTTCCTCATACGGCAAAAGAACACTGAAGTTTCCAAAAGTTCCATTTGGTTCGCCCCACCAGCGACGCATGTTTGCTGTATAGCCAAACCACAACCATTCCCGGGCGTCTTCATGATCTTTATTCCACTTCATGATTGCAAGGGAAAACGATGTCATAAAAATATCATTCACGGTAACATGCTGCCTCTTTGTGAATGCCTTTAATTTCGACATTGCTTCTTGTTCAACAATTATGCTTTCGAAGTAAAGTGGAGATTGGATATCTAATTTTTCATTTATCCCTTGATCACCTAAAAGTTTATATTTTCCTTTATTTTTAACGAGGTGGGTAATCATTCCATAAATATTTATTATACATGCTTTTGGAATAAGCCATAAATGGCGTATGTTGAACTTTCTTGCGATTTGCCACCAGCTTCTGCACGGATCGAGTATCCCGGCAGGTTTCCATTCTTTGTTTCTGTAAAGTTCCTGATAGATCTCGGCAAACCTGACACAAATTCTTTTTAAGCCTTCACCATCCATAGCAAGATGATGGATTTGAATTACAAAGTAATGTTTCAATGGACCATCAATGGAACTAATTCGAATCATGGATAATTCTTTAGCGTTGATGGGATTTAAATAAACTTTATTTAATTCTTCTTCAGCCTCTTCATCTGTTTCGGTTTTAATCCGTGAAATTAAATCTTCTGCATTCTCTTTTTCAATAAATTGCCAATATCCGTACAACCAGTTTGTTACAGGTTTACTGTTCAAGACCGGAATGGTTTGAATAAGGTATCTCAATGTTTTTTTAATGAGATCATCCTCAAGCGGTTCTTCAAGTGATGCAATCCCCCAGATACAGAACAAATCTTGATCATTAAATACATTCCAGAAAACCTGATCAATTGCCGACATTCTTGTAGAAGTTTGTATATTTTTGCTCATTATCGAGCCTCGCAATGTTTAAATAGTGTCCATCCATAAATGGCAAAACCCCGCTCTCTTTTCGAGAAACGGGGTTTTAAGTAATCAGTCCATAACACCCTCATGTAAGGTTGAATGGTCTATGAATTATAATGTCTTATGTTACATATGTTTTTTCAACTATCATGATTTACATCGGAAATCTACTATTAAAGTGAAATTCGAAAGATTGATGCTTTCAGAAAGCAAGAGGTGGTTGCTAACGTCTTGAACAAGAACAGCTTATCACATACCTTTTTTGTTGTTAAAACAATCTCGACCACCGCTCACTATCATCCTGAATCACACTCAATCTCAGGCGTTACTTTGTTTCTCCTGTAAGATACTTTGCAAGACGTTTCCCAAGGCCGACAATGGTTGTTGTTGGCGGCAATCCCCAGGCTTCAGGAATAACTGAACAATCACAAACAAACAGGTTGTTATATTTTGTCATAAGATTCGAATCCACAAGGTCGCCGACCTTAACTGTGCCACCGGGATGGGCTGCGAGATACATGGTCTTAAAAATCCCTTTCGCACCAGCATTCTCTAATATCTTTTTCGCCCGCTCATATCCTCTCTGCAGCTTCTGTTTCTCATTCTTATCTAATATTTTACGCACTCCACCGCTGTCGGTAAGTTTCCCACCAAGTTCGTCTTTTGCTTTTACCATTATCTGAAGAGTGTTTCGTCGTGAAAACATTTTATGAAATCTGAAAACCCCGGCTGCAAACATCGCGGTCGTAGCGAACGGATGAGCCATGTCTGTCATCATGTAACCCTCATCTTCTATATGCACACCTGCGGTCATAGGAATCTCACTTGTTGGAACAACAATGTCTTTTACCGTACCCCTAACTCCTATGAGCGGATCAAAGAAAAAATCATATCCGGCTCTTTTAATGCCGCTTGCCCGAAGGATGACGGGAGTGCCTATACCACCAGCAGAAATAACAATCTTTGGCGCAAAAGCTTCATATATCTTTTGTCCTTTTGTAAATGCTACTCCAACTGCTTTATTGCCTTCAAATAAAACTTTTTTAACCTTTGCGCCGTTTATGAGTTTCGCCCCATTCGCCACAGCTTTCTCAATATACATTCTTGCGCTCCACTTCACCCGATGGGGATCTCCATAATGGCCAAATTTATATTCCGGTTTCCATTTGTCCTGATACATAAATTTGTCCAGTCTTTTCCAGCCGTATCCAAGATCTTGGGCGCTTTCCATGATCCTCTTCGACATAGGACCAACCATTTCATCTTTAAGCGGACCAACAGGAAGCTCTTCTCTCAGTTCCTTTACTTCATCTCTGATATCTATCCCGTGAGATTTCAGCATATCGAAAGGAACAGGAAAGGAAGTTGCATAATAATGAACTGTGCTCCCTCCGGTTGTGATACCTCTGACCAGTCCCAGCATTTGGTGTGTGAAAAGCATGCTTTTGCCCGGAAACAAAAGTGTTCTGGCGCCTTGCCAGAAGCTTCCGGTTAATGGAGCATTATCACCCCATTCAAGAATAAGCGCCTTTTTACTTCTTTGAGATAATTCTTTCGCAACCGTTGCCCCACCAGGCCCTGATCCCACCACTATGACATCTTTATCCTGAATGTCTAAATCCATAATCTATTCTCCAACTCATTTACAGAATTTCAGTTTCCTCGCAAACCTCTCTAAAAAACCATAGCTGAAAAACCAAGGCTGTGAACCTTGGTTTTTCAGTCTAATCAATATAGTATGGCTATCCGGCATTTAAATTTTTAAGCCAATCCGATCATATGAGCTGCGTGATTTTCTAAATTGCGCGAGTTATTTGAACTGTATTAAAATATCGTTAATGTCTTTATCGACGGTAAATTTTTGGTCATTCCAATTCACCATTTCTTTCAGAGTTTTATAAAACTCAATCATTTCTTGAACAAAACCCCATGTATCAGAATCTAACTTTCCATTATCATTCGGTATCAATAAAGACGAGGATGACATAATCTCCTTTAACTACCTGTTTAAATGTGAAATTAGTTTTTCCAGATTTGTCAGCCTTGGTAATGATTTTAAAAGGGTCTGGGGCAAGTTCTTTTTTAAAAGTCGGCCATGTATTTTGGTCGTAAAGACAAATAATTATTGTTTTAGGTCCTGATATTGTACTGCTCCCGAAACTATGTATTTATCTTGGGACAATACTCCATTACCGGCGAGTAAAACTGTAATGAATGAGAAGATCAGTATTAGAAAATATTTTTTCATGGTATACTTTCCCTCATTTTTAATCTGTAGATGCCTAAATAACTTCCTGTTCACATACCTATAAACTCCATAAAATTCTCTCCAAGAAGCCTTTTCTGAATTCCTTTATCCGGAAATAATTTTTCAATCCTTCTTTTTATAAATGAGTAATCAAAAAGGTCGTCATCCCCATGGACGCCATAAGGCCCATCAGTCCCAAACAGGCATTTTCCAACGCCAAGATATTCAACAGCCTGCCACGTTGTTCGTTCATTAAGATAGCTTGTCTGGGAGAGATCGACATATACATTTCTATTATTTTTTATTTTACTCCATGTATCCGAATAAAGCGGAAAACCTGCGTGCGCCAATATGAGCTTCAGATCAGGCGCTTTCTGTAAAAGAAGTTCATAATCCCCGTGCGCATCAAATCCGGCATGAATAAGAAGCGGTTTCCCGATTTTGGATAATTGATCAGCAACCGGTAGCAACTCAATTGGCCGGTAGCGATGCCAGAAAGGATGAGCTTTAACACCAATAAAGCCCGGCTTGTCTTTCCACCTGTTAAACTCCTGAATTTGATCATTTCCTTTTTTGGGGTTTACAAATACCCATCCGAGAAATCTGTCAGGATTGTCTGCGACAGCTTGAAATACAGGTTCGTTTTGGGGATTTTGATATAAATGAAAAATGCCTGTGGGAATTTTTATGTCTCCTTCCGGCGTGAAATTGGAAGCAAGAATTTTTGCCAGAAAACGAAAAGAACTGTGTGTTAATGAAAAACGTAAAATATTTAATAGAAATCCCGGGGGTTTTGGAATAGGATCATTTATCACACCCATTAAGGCTACTTTATCCACCTGGCATTCATCCATTTTTTTTAATAGTTCATCGTCGCTTAACAACCTCCGCTCAAGATGATAATGGCAATCAATAATCATAATACTCCTTTATATGCTCCTGTTTTTATATTTATCTCACCGTTTCATTGATAAAAGTTACAGCTGAAAAACCAAGGCTATGAACCCTGGTTTTTCAGTTTAACCGTTTAAAGAGTCTTTATCCGGCATTTGAATTTTTAAGCCAATCCGACCATCTTGAGTGCTTCAATCGCCTCTTGCCACGTACCAACGGTATAGGTATAGCCTGGTACGCCGATGTATATTGCATAGTAATTAGCTATAAATTCATTTGCTTCTGCCATTTTAGATGGGTCAAACTCAAATATCGATAAACCCTTAATGCCCACCCCTAATTCACCGCTGAAATATGGTCCTTTCTTGGTTAGGTATGCGGGCAGAGGTAGAATGTCTTTAAAACGATTGCCCATCTCCTTTGAGCTTTCCGTGGGGAAAGATATCATTCCTATAATAACCATTTTTTACCTCCTTTTTTACAGTCATATATATTAACATAATCATTTGGTCATGGCTTTTATCATTTCCTCTACTTGAGCTAATGAAGCAACGGGATGAACCTTGAAATGTACAAATGGAGAGTACTGTTGCACCATTTGCATAATTTCCAACTCAGTTCCTTCTTCAACCGCATATCCGTAAAGTTCGCCGACAAACGCTCCCCAATCCTTCATTAACCCTTTTTTCATATCTTGTTTAACCATCTCCATCAAGATAGTCCACCCAACCCCTCGCTCTTTCGGATCCACTGGTAATCTCGTCTTGTCAATTTCCCAAAGCAATAGATATTTTCCCATAGTTTATATCTCCTTATATTCAGTCTTACAGGCGGTTGAAGTGCAACAAGCTAATTAATCAACTGCCCGCAAGCAAAGAAAATTTTAGTATAGGCAATAGCCTTAACTTCTTGTATTTGTTTTTACGGGCTTTATTGAACTAAAAGACAAAAGCCTCCAGAGGAGGCAACACCCCCCTGGAGGCTAAAATATTGGCACCTTCTGATAACTTCTTTTCATACTTTCCTCTAAAGGATTTCGGGTTAGAATGTGAAAAGCGGGCTGATAAAAGTTATTTATACATATCTTCTATCTCTTTAGCATACTTTGTATTAATGATTCTGCGCTTGAGTTTCATGGTCGGGGTTAATTCACCTCCGTCAACACTAAATTCATTTGGCAGGATGGTGAATTTTTTAACAGTCTGAACCCTTGCCAATGTGGCATTTATCTCATCTACCTTTTGCTGTATATAGGCTTTGAATATCGGACACTTGGCGGCTTCAGCCATGTTTTTGGCCGGACTGCCTGCATTTTTGAGCTCCTGATCAAGTCTTTCACGATCCAGCGTAAACAGGGCTGTAATAAATTTTCGCCGATCACCGATAACAATCGCAATGGCAACCGCAGGGATTGATCTGAGTTTTGCTTCCAGTACCTGAGGCGGAATATTCTCCCCGCCGGATGTGATAATCAACTCTTTTTTGCGGTCCGTGATTTTTAAGAAACCTTTATCATCGATTTCGCCGATATCCCCGGAATGCAGCCATCCGTCTTTGTCTATAGTTTCGGCTGTCGCGGCATCATCTTTAAAATATCCTTTAAATACATGCCTGCCTTTCATTAAAACTTCCCCATCCTCTGCAATTTTATTTGTTGTACCGGGAAGCTCAGGCCCGGCCCAGCCGGTTCGGTATTTAAATGGTTCAGGAAGAGATATGGTTGCCGGTCCTGTGCATTCGCTCATTCCATAGACTTCTGTTATCGGAATGCCTAAACTTAAAAAAAATTCAGCAGTATCCATGGAGAGCGGCGCCGTGGAAGTAACGAAAAATTTGCAACGGTCAAGCCCCAGCTTTTCTCTTACCTTTGAAAAAACCAGTTTATCGGCCAGACCGTAGAAGAAAGGTTTTGATTTCCCTTCCTGCTCTTCATATCCGCCGGCAAGTCCCTGTTTGCGAGCCCATGCGGCAATTTTTTTCTTAAGCGGAGGATTTTGCGCTCCGGCAGCCATCATTTTGGCCTGAATTTTCTCCCATACTCGGGGAACACCGAGAAAGATGGTAGGTCTTACTTCAGCCAGATTTTCGCCCAGTTTTTCCAGGCTTTCCGCAAACCATGCCGTACATCCGCATAAAATTGGCGCATAAAGACTGATCATCTGCTCGGCAATATGGCTTAACGGAAGATAACTTAAAACCTGGTCATCATTATTAGCTTTAAACAGGTTGACTGCCTGCTGAGTAGTCCATGTAATATTGTCATGGGTAATCATGACACCTTTTGGATTTCCTGTGGTTCCTGAAGTGTATATAAGAGTGCAACAGTCATCCGGTTTCTGATCTTTGATCCTTTGTTCAAGCTCGTTCTCAGGAATTTTATCGGCAAGCTTCGGCAATTCATTCCAGGCATAGACCATGTCGTCCGGGTCAGATCCGTTCATCAAAACAATTGCTTTCAGGTCAGGCAGTTGATTCTTTATTTTTTTGAATTTTGCAAGCTGCTCGGCATTTTCAACTACCACTACATTTGCTTCGCTATGAGACGCGATATACAGGCATTGCTCGGGACTGCTCGTTGTGTATATGCCTCCGGGCAGCGCACCGGCAAACACCCCGGCAAGATCGCTGATAAACCACTGAGGACAATTGTTTCCGAGGATGCTGACAGCTTTGCCTTTCACAAGACCCAGCGCCATAAACGCGCGCGCTGTTACCCTGACCTGTTTGTAATAATCTTTCCAGGTTGTTTCCTTCCATTGACCGCCTGTTTTAAACTTTAACGCTACCCTGTCACTGTATTTATCTGCAGTTTCCTTAAATACTTTCATAACTGTTCTTTTCATATGTCTCCTTTCTTTCATCTGCTGTTGATTAAAAGGACGGAGAGACAATTAAACAATATCAAGCCGGATCAGCGCTCTATAAATGCTTTAATATGGGCGGTAGTCTTTGTTTTCTGTAATTGCTTTGTCTGGCTGACTTTAAAGCTTCCAGGTGAAGTGATAATACCCGGAAGCTAAAATAAGTATTATCCGCCGATAAGCTTCGACCATCGGGACAAGACATCCATAACACCTTCACCAACGTAGCCGCCAACGATTCCGAAACCTTCTATGCAATATCCCGCCTCGATTGTGTTTTCTATAAATGTATCTTCTTCCCGGATCTCCGCAAGTTTTTTTGCATCACCTCTTAGGATAATGAGCCCGTTTAAGTCGCCTCCATGATTGGAAAGTATTACCGGCTCAAAACTTTCTATTTTACCGCTGTCTTGCAGCTTGGAATAGTACTCTATTGACTTTTGAAACAGCTTCATAGCCTGTTGTTCCCGTCCAACAACAGGACGATTCCATCCGATAAAAAGCACTCTGTTTGCCATCACTGCCTCCTTTCATGGTTTCATGGGTTATATAACAACAAATAATCGCGGGAAACCTGTTCGGATTCATTTTGATAGAAATTCCAATGCCAATTGGTTGAATTTCTCCGGATACTCTTCATGGGGAGTATGTCCGGCCTTTTCAAAGACCTCTAATTGTGACCTCTTCCACAGGGCATTCAATTGCTGGGATCTGACCAGGGAGACGAGCTTGTCCTCTCGGCCGTGGATGAGCAATATCGGTTTATTTAATTGGGCCAGCTTTTGGGCCTCTTCCTGGACATAAGGGTCCTTAAGGACCTGACGCATGATATACATCATTCCACCATAGGAGCCTTTGATTCTTAAGGGTCGAAGAACCTCTTCAGCGTAGTCATCGGTAACCTTTTGGGGATCATAAAACCAGAGGGTTTTTATATTATTTTTCGCAAGGCTATCGCCCGGAATGGCGTTTAGAAATTCCCCAACGAAGGGAAGCTGGTAAACCTTTCCGATGATGGTCGTGGGATTGGGAATCACCGCCGGATCCACCAGGATCAGCTTTTCGACCCTTTCCGGAAAGTGGGCCGCTACATAAACCGATATGCCGCCTCCCATTGACTGGCCCACCAAGGAGGCTTTGTTGATTTTCAAGGCGTCCATAAAGCCAACAATCTGCTTTCCATAGCGTTCAAAAGAATACTCATTATCTTTTAACCGCTTACTATAACCCCATCCCCAAAGGTCCACGGCATAGACCTTGAATTTTTTAGCCAGCTCATCGATATTCTTTTTCCACATGACGGTATTGTAGAGGAACCCGTGAATCAGGATAACCGGTTCTCCTTCTCCTTTTTCCAGGTAATGAACTTTTTTTCCGTCCACCACAACAAATTTACCCTTGGCCCATTTTGATACGGCCTCCTCATAAGTCATCGTCTCTTTGGAGGTCAGAGATGGTAGGATAATCACGAAAAGTACTAAAGCGGCAAAAACCAAAAGCACCATGTATCTTTTTTCATGGTTTGCTCCTTTCATGGTTTCTTGGGTTATATAACAACAAAATAATCGCGATAGTAATGAATATGACTACGGTCAAACCTGTTCGGATTTATCGAAGGGCAGAAAACAAGAAGCCCCCAAGGGAAGCAATAACCCACTGGAGGCTAAAACATCGGCACCTTCTGATAAATCATTTTCAAAATGAACTCCAGGAGGTTAAGGGTAAAGTTGATAGGTTTACCGAGCTGAAAAGAGAAGAAACGATTAGTTGCAGAGCCGAAAGATGAGTAATGGTTTACTTATATATATATCAGAATTCAAAGTCAAGAGGAAAATAGTTCCCGTCTCAGTCCGAATTAAAGATATTATAAAACTTGAAGTCCAGCCTTTTCGTCAAGAGTGACTTTTTGTGGATAAACAGGAAGACATGCTGGCCCATTCCGAAACAGAAAATCAGTTGTCAAGCATCTCCACTTTACAACCAGTTATCAATAGGGCCGATCTAATTAAATCTCAATATATCCGAGTTGATGCGGTTGTTGGAAGGTCATCTCTGTACGAGCTTGTTTCCCAAACGTTTTGCCCTTGTCGTCAAGGATGGCGAAATCTCTTTTGACTTCTTGGTTCCTGGCTTCGTTATAGTACCAACAGTCTTGTAACCTCCGTAGTGTAAAACCTCTTTGACGGCTCGGATGGCTCCCCTGCTCTCGGGAAGAATGAAATTGAAAGGCCACGGTGTCGTGCATGCAGTCACTACTACCGCACGCTTCCCTTTCTGCCTTGGAACTGGCATACCACTGGGGCTTTCCCCCATGAATATTGGAACGTTACGGTCGAAAAGAAGCTTCAGCGGTGCGCACATGTTCCCCCAGTGTGTCGGCGTGCCAATAACCAAGGCATCCGCATCCTGAATCTTTTTACCCACTATGTGCGCATCATCTTCAGGTAAAATACATTTTTCTTTCTCTCGGCAGGCCATGCAGGCTGTGCAATATTTCATGTTGAGTTTGCATACATCAATCCACTCGATATCATGCTCAGCCGTTAGTGATTCCGTTACCAATTTGAGAAGTAAAGCGACGGTTCCATTTCGCCGAGGGCTTCCGTTGAGCACTAATATTTTCATCTTCTGTTCCTTCTTCCAACAATTAAATATATGTAGTACTAATTCCGCTATATTTTAACAGCATAGTTAATTTAATGGTCAATTATCTAATACAATTATTTATAAAAATCAAATAATTATTGTTTAAGCCTTATGTAAAAAATCTCTATTATCAGCAAAAACGTAATATGTAATATTACTGATTATTGTTGAAATAAAACTTTTCTTCAATAGCGACGTTTTACTGCTGTCAGGAAGACATGCTGGCCCATTCCGAAACAGAAAATCAACTGTAAAGAATTCCCACCCTACAACCAGTTATCAATAGGGCTGGGCTTGGTCAAATATCAATGAAGAAACCCTCTTTTTCCGAAGGCTCAATAATCTGTGCCTGTGCCGCTTCCTGGATCACACGGCATCATTAGGTTTCCAGCCTGGGGAATAACCTCTGTGACGGCTCCTTCTTTAGTGAACATAGCTTTTCGGTTGAACCAGACAACCAGAACCGCAGCGGCCACGAACAAGAACGTGTCGTAAGGTTGTGCGTCGGGCCAGACAGGGTTGTTGAGCTGAAAGTGAAACAACGCAGACAGCAGGATGCTACCGCGCGATGTGTTAAATAACGCGGTCACGATCACGCTGACTGCAATTGAGCCAGCAAAAAACGGGGTGAATGACCAGGCGCTTTGCGGCGTCCCGCTCAACATGAATGCAGGCAGGTGCCAGAAGCCCCAGATGACACCAAGAATCAGCCCCGCCAAGATTGGCGAGAACTTTCTTTGCAGCAGAGGAAGAGCCAGCCCTCGCCAGCCGAACTCCTCGACCGGGCCTTTGATCGCAGTTAATACCAATAGCACAAAAAGTGACTGAAATGAGGAAAACGGAAACGGCTCAGCGAAAAGGTTTCCCTTCAACGCAGACCCTCCGAAAAAAAGCAGCGGAATGCCGATAATCAAAAATACATACCAAGTCAAAGAGCATCGCCAGAGCAACAGCCGGGCAAGATAACGCCGCAAACCTCCGGTACCACAGTTGTACGTGACGACAATGAAGGCAGCTATTGCAGGCGTGTACACCGCCAAGAAGAAGAGCGGATGTTGGCCAGTCAATTTGCCAAATATCTCAGTCATCTGATCCGGGAGAAAGATGAACAAAGCCAGGATTCCCCACGCCAAACCGAAAGCAAAAAGCAGAAATGGCACGAGGGAGATAAAGGGAATCTGTTCTCTGTTATTTTCTGATGAGCCTCTAATCACGATAGGTCCTTCTTAATGTTTGATTTAGTGGAATGATAGACTAAGCCATGTGACTTGGTAGCCAACGCCGGAGTGAACTGCATAAATAGCAGGCCGAGAACCATAAATCCGCCCCCCGCCATATTATAGTCAGAGAGCATGCGCTTCCGCTAATATCCACCTTTTTGTATAGGGAAAGGCGCCCGTTCCCAAGGACCGGGCAACCATTTAGCGACTGCTTAGAAAACACGCGGTATTTTAGATGACAGCAATGGACAAAATGCCATGACGATCGCGCCAACTGCCAGTAGATTGCCTTTGAACACATTAAATTCATTCACAATCGTTGACCATTTTGACTTAATAACGAAACGCCCCAGTACAATATCGAAAATAAGCATAAATAATGACAATGATATACCGAGGAATAAAAGATTTCTATCAGATTTAATGATCATCTGGGGTACGTAAAGAAAACATATGAGTAAACAAAGCGATAAACCAGATAACATGGATACCCTTTTCGCATTCATTAAACCAATTCGTTTATTAAGATAAATTGTTCTTGCAATCCCATTCAAGGTTTCTCCGGACGCAACGAGAACATATAAGCATACAATCTTAATAATATCGGTAAGATCCATTTTTATTTCCCTAAAGATAAAGGACTTGAGCTGAACCTGAGGAGCAGCGCCAATACCGCGCCATAAGGCCGAGCATTGTAGCAGTAAATATCACATATTTTGGGAAAACATCAATGATTATGATTTGAAGAACTAAACCGCTGCGCGGTGGTGCTTGCCATCCTTTTTTCGGCTAATAAGATAAACTAACCTTTCATTTTAATCAATCCTGATTTTCCTGTTATCTCTTGTTGAATCAGTCGAATCCCCATACAGTTTCCTTTGTCATACCTTTGGCATGAGCTGACGGGAATCTATTAACAAAGGAGATTGTATCATGGGAAAGTTAAGAGATCAGATGCTTGTAGACCTTCAGTTGTGCGGAGCCAAGCCGAGGACGCAAAAGGCTTACCTGAGAGAGGCGGAGAACCTGGCAAAATACTTTAGCCGATCACCGGCTGAGTTGGGAGAGCAAGAGCTCAAGGAGTATCTGCTTTACCTCATAAAGGAAAGGCATCTGTCGGAGGGAACATTCCGGTTCTATGTTGCGGGCCTCAAGTTTTTATACAGAATAACATTGAAACGTGAATGGCCGGTGGAGAAGATCAAGCATCCCAGAGCCAAGAGCAAACTCCCGATCGTTCTGGCTCTTTCAGAGGTGGAATCCATCTTTGCGGTCACCAGGAACCTCAAGCACAAAGCGATGCTGATGATCACATATTCATCGGGACTGAGAGTAAGTGAGACAACAAGACTTAAGCTAACCGATATTGATAGCAAACGGATGACGGTGAGGATAAGCCAGGGCAAAGGCGGGAAGGACCGCTACTCCATTTTATCCCAAACGACCCTTGAGCATTTGAGACAATACTGGAAAAAGTATCGCCCCAAGGAATGGTTGTTTGAGGGACAAAAGAAGGATGATCATATAACCTTATCCACGATACAGTCTATCTTTCGCGCTGCAAAAAAACGTGCTCACATAACAAAACAGGCAAGCATTCATACCTTAAGGCACAGCTTTGCGACCCATCTCATCGAAGCGGGAACGAGCCTCCACCATGTTCAACTTCTTCTGGGGCACCGGTCTCCCACAACGACCACTGTCTATCTGCATGTCAGTCGTTTGAACTTGTCCCAGGTGTCAAGTCCTCTCGATAGGGCAGCCCAGCAGGCTTCGTAATCCGGAAAGCTGATGCGAACATCTCACGGCCTTGAGGTGGCGGATATTTTCCGTCAACATGGCCCGGCTTACAGAGAATCTCATCGGTTGGCACGAAATGATTGGCGAGTCATGCGCGCCATCGAGGTATGTAGAACTTCTCTCCTTGGCGGCCATAAGGATAAGTGCGACAACTGCGGCCATCTGGAGATATCCTATAACTCCTGCCGGAACAGGCACTGTCCCAAATGCCAGACCTTAAGGAAAGAGAGATGGATTGAGGCTCGCAGCGATGACCTTCTTCCCATCCAGTATTTCCATGTGGTCTTCACCATCCCATCGGAACTGAATCACCTGGTATTGATGAATCGGAAGGTCATGTACGATCTTCTCTTCCGCTCCGTTTCTGAGACGCTTATGGAACTCGCCAATGACCAGAAACATCTTGGGGCAAGGATAGGGG
The DNA here is from genome assembly GCA_046485065.1 of Desulfobacterales bacterium. Classification (GTDB taxonomy): domain Bacteria; phylum Desulfobacterota; class Desulfobacteria; order Desulfobacterales; family RPRI01; genus RPRI01. Next base: position 15,265 of record JAWOHP010000129.1, read on the forward strand.
CTATCGGCATTCTGCACACCTGGGGCCAAAACCTCATGGATCATCCCCACATTCACTGTATTGTCACCGGGGGCGGTCTATCCTCTGACGGCAGCCGCTGGGTACCATGCCGCAAGGGGTTCTTTATTCACGTAAAGGTCATGTCTGCGTTGTTCAAAGCGAAGTTCCTTGACCACCTCAAACATTGCTTCAAAAGAGGTGATCTTGTCTTCCCTGGCGGTATCAGTCATCTAAAGAGACCAGATGACTTCGAAACCTTCAGGAAACAGTTCTATAAAAAGAAGTGGATCGTCTATTGCAAACCGCCCTTCGGTGGTCCCAAGGGTGTTCTCCAGTACCTCGGCAGGTATACCCACCGGGTCGCAATCAGCAATAACCGCATCCTCGCCAGCCGGGATGGCAATGTTTCTTTTCTCTGGCGGGATTATGCCGATAATAACCGTCAAAAGACCATGACGCTCAAGGCAGGTGAATTTATCAGAAGGTTCCTTCTTCACGCATTACCGGAACGCTATGTCCGGATACGTCACTTCGGCTTGCTGGCAAATAGAAGCCGCAAGGATAACATTACGGCATGCCGTAAGATTATAGGCGGTTGTAAAGCTGTAACAAAAGAAAACGCCAGACAGGAGACTTGGCAGGAGCAGCTGCTCAGGATCTGCGGGATCGATGTAACCATATGTCCCGTCTGTCAAAAAGGTCGGATGTGCAGAATAGAACGTCTACTTCCCATCAGATGCAAAAGCCCACCGGAGTTTTTTAGATGAAGACCGTTCGCAATACAAACCCCATATCGCTGGCTTCCTGTGAAAAAATCATCCTTTTTCGCCATGCCACACTATTGCCAAAAATCACACTTTTCTATACTTCACGATCATCAATAGACCAATCTACCTCGCTCTTAGATAACGTTAATGACCAGTTGCAGCACCAAAGGGGCTGCTTTACTCCTGACTTACCTGCTCTACGATAGACAAAAGACAAAAAGATATGATTGAATGTCCATAGCCTACGACACGCGGCTTAGTTCTTCAAGCGTCATTCTGCAACTTGGCTGCAAAATCAAGCGTCTATTCTGATACTACGCTACAGAATGACGCTTATTCGAAGTCTTGCATTTTGATCGAAGTTGGCTGGTTGTGTAGTACAGGAAGCTATACGTAACAAAGTCTGATTTTCTTATTGATGTTAATATGTTAGATACTGTTTAGGATTTCATATATTTCTTCTTTCGTCAAGGAATATTTTGGTTTCAGGATTATCTGGGTTGCCAGCCATTCGTTGCATGATCACCTCTACAGCGTTGAAGTAATCCCTCTGTACCTTGAGATTTGATACCCTGCAATACCGCTGGGTCGTTTTTACATTACTGTGTCCAAGAAGATCCTGTATGGTGCAAAGATCGGCATCCGCATTGAGCAGTTGCGTGGCCATCGTGTGCCGGAGATGATGGCAGGAGATGCGGAGCTTCCCTTTGCCTGCATAATATTCCATACGCTTTTGTATGCCGCGGATCGAGATGGGTTGTCCGGTATGAGACCCTTTCTTTACCAGAAAAACTTTTTTCACTTTGTTCGCTGGTCTCACCCGGAGATATTCCACGAGAGAATGAATGACATCATCGCTCATATAGACGATACGATCCTTTGAACCCTTGCCATCTTTAATCAAGATTTTCCTGTGTTTAAAGTCGATAGCATCAAGTGAGACATTGGCCACTTCCTCCACCCGAAGACCACACCTGATCATCAGCATGAACACGGCCCGGTCCCGGTGTCCTTTTACAACTTTAAAGAAGGTCTCAACCTGATCATCTGTTAAATATCTGGGAAGCGGTCTTGCCATCCTCAGCGTATGATTATTCCGGACGGGATTGGTTATGGCCAAATGTTCCTCTTCCCGCAGATAATAATAGAACTGTCGGATGCTGTTCAAGTGACAGTTAATGGTCTTAGGCTCCAGTCTTTTCCGCATAAGATAATCAATGTAGTGCGAGACCGTTGTATGGGTAACGTTTTCTAAAGGCACATCCAGCCAGACGATGTAACTCTTAATGGTGTTCAAATAATTTTTAATCGTGTTGGGTGAGCAGTTCCGCCTCTTTAAGTATCGTCTCCAGTTTATAATCGCATTGGTTAAGCTCATTGCTCTTCCCCCTTTCAATCTTCGACATGGCTTTAAAATACTCTTCCTCGCGAGTTTTATCAGTGAGACGGGCATAGCGTCGTGTCTCTTCTATACACTGATGCCCCAGCAACACCTGGAGACACTCCAGACGCATGCCGGCATTAAGAAGCTCGGTGGCAAAAGTATGCCGAAGAGTGTGAAGTGTATAACCCTTATTTTTAAGACCGGCTTTTACAAGATATCCCGCAAATATTTCCCGGGCACTGCTGTAACTCATCCCTCTTGAACTGTTCCGGCAGTAGAAAAGAGGTTCTCTTCCCGCGTCTCTCAGTTTAAACCATTTACGCAAAGCACCGACAGCATCGTCACTGAGATAAACCACTCTTCCCAAACGGGTCTTCTCCGCTTCATAAATCTCAATTCTGCGCTCCTTGAGATGTACATCCATAATCGTTGTATTGAGCAGCTCCCCAATCCTCATCCCCGTTCTCAATAATACCAGGATCATGGCTCGATCCCGTGTATGCTCAATGACCGAAAGCAGTTGCCGTAAATCGTCGGGATCCATGGCTCTGGGTAACCGATCCGGTAACTGCAAGCGTATCCTCCTGCCAAGAACATCCGGCAAAACAATCTCCTCTTCCACCAAATACCG
>JAWOHP010000085.1:0-157938 GCA_046485065.1 Desulfobacterales bacterium
ACAATAGACACTGTAAAACATTTTAAATCATTTCAAACAGATCAAACCGATTTCTACTTAATAGTTGGTCTCGACGCATTCCTCGAAATAGATACATGGAAATCATTTAGAGAGCTTTTTGGCCTTGTACCATTTATTGTAATGTCAAGGCCGGGGCTGAATTACGAGGATTCCGCGACGGAACTTAAGAATCTCGGAGATTTTCTCAACGTGAAAATATCAAAGGGATATTATTTTTCAGAGCAGGATTCCTGCTATATTCACGAAGCCAATAGGCCTGTATATATATTTGAGGTGAGCCGGATAGATATTTCTTCCACAAAAATCCGCAGAATGGTACAAAAAGGAGAACCGATTAGCTTTCTGGTACCGGCAAATGTCGAACTCTTTATTAAAAGCAGGGATTTATACAGATGACCTTAAAGAAACCGAATCAGGAGATGCAGGATTTAGATAAGCGAATTGATCTTTATGTTAAAGCTGTTTCGGGGAAAAAAGCAGCCAATATTGTGGTGCTTGACGTAAGAGGGCTTACTTCCGTTGCAGATATGTTTATAATATGCAGCGCTCTTTCCAATCGACAGGCTACGGCAATCTGTGATTTTGTTGAACGGTATCTGAAAAGCTTTGGGATAAAACCATTAAGCATTGAAGGAAAAAATGAAGGGTTATGGGTTTTGCTTGACTACGGCGAGGTAGTTATTCATGTTTTTTGTGAAACTGTCAGAAAATTTTATGATCTTGAAGGACTCTGGTCTGATGCAAAACAGATTACTACCAAAAGCATGATAGAAAAAACGAAAAAGATCGGAGCGCTCGAAGTATATGTTGAATAAACCGGAATACTGCATGCTTATAATACTTGATGGATGGGGAATAAGCAGTTCGACTAAAGGAAACGCAATAGCCCTGGCAAGAACCCCTTTTCTTGATAAATTAAAATCAGAGTATCCTCATACCCGGTTGATGTGTTCGGGTGAAGCCGTTGGTCTCCCCGAAGGTGTAATGGGAAATTCGGAAGTCGGGCATTTGAATATAGGTGCCGGGAGAATAGTTTATCAGGACCTTGTCAGGATCAACAAGGCGATCCGGGATAAAAGCTTTTTTAAAAATGAAGCCCTCTGTTCTGTCATGAACAGAGTAAAAGATGAGGATGCTTCACTGCATCTAATGGGTCTTCTTTCTGATGGAGGTGTTCACAGTCATATAAACCACCTCTTTGCGCTTATTGAGATGGCCGCCGGAAAGGGATTAAAAAATATTTATATACACCCCATACTTGACGGGAGGGATACTCCTCCTGACAGCGGTGTGGTGTTCATGCAGAAACTGCAGGATTTTATAAACGATAAGGGGGTCGGAGAGATTGCTTCTGTCTGCGGGAGATATTTCGCGATGGATCGTGACACCAGATGGGACAGGATCGAAAAAGCTTACAAACTGTACGTTGACGGGGAAGGAACAGAAGAAAAAAATCCTGTTGATGCAGTAAGGAATGCCTATTTGCGAAAAGTGACGGATGAGTTTGTAAAACCGGCCATCATAACCGGAAATGACGGAAGGCTTTCAGGAAAAATAAAAAACGGGGACGGGATCATTTTTTTCAATTTCAGATCTGACAGGGCAAGAGAAATTACGCGGGCATTAACGGAACCTGATTTCGCTCTATTCAAAAGAGAGACTTATCCCCGGATAACCGGGTTTGCCTGCATGACCCAGTATGATGAGAAATTCACCCTGCCTGTTGCTTTTCCTCCCTTTCATCTTAACGAGATTCTCGGGGAAGTAATAAGCAAAAATGGATTGAAACAGTTAAGGATAGCCGAAACTGAAAAGTATGCTCATGTGACATACTTTTTCAACGGCGGTGAGGAAAAACCGTTTCCTCTTGAAGAAAGGTGCCTTGTACCATCTCCCCGCGATGTTTCAACATATGACAAGAAACCTGAGATGAGTGCGCGGCTTGTAACCAGAGAGCTGTTATCGCGTCTAAAATCAGGTCATTACGATCTTGTTGTGCTGAATTTTGCAAACATGGATATGGTTGGACATACTGGAGTTATAGAAGCTGCTATTGACGCCTGCGAAACCGTAGATTCGTGTGTCGGCGAAATTGTCAGCGAGGTGAAAAAGCAGGGAGGAGTTGTTCTGATTACGGCGGATCACGGGAATGCTGAAACGATGATTGATGAGAACGGGCATGTTCATACCGCCCATACCCTCAATCCTGTTCCGTTTATCCTGGTTGATGATTCAAGAAAGAAAGCCGAACTAAGAAGCGGCGTCCTTGGAGACATAGCTCCGACTATCCTTGAGATCATGGGTATAAAAAAGCCGGGCCCCATGACCGGGAATTCATTAATTAAATTTAGACAGGATTAACAGGATAGACAGGATGTTGCATGCCCGCCTGAGGCGGGACAGGCCAAATTTTTTCCCGTTATTCGTACTTCGAAGCTCGATATTCTTGCTATACTCCGGCCACATCTTTTCCGCAGTGTTTGCAGGTATTGGCTCTCTTTTTTATTATCTCCGCGCAGAACGGGCATTCCCTTGTAAAATATTTTTCGTGAATCTTTACAACCGATTCTTCGACCTTTTCCTGAATAGCCCTGCTTTCAAATTTCAAATTCCGGAGAGGTTCGATTGCATCTGTTTCTCCTATATCGCCGATCATTTCCGCAGCCTTGAGCCTCACACGGGCGGGTTCGGTGGGATCAAGAAGAATACGTAAAACCGAAGGCGAATCTTTTGACACATAGCACCCTGCCAAAATGGAGAAGCCCTTTTTTATGGCTTCCTTCAAAGCTTCCTGCTGTGCCATAACCTTATCATCTATAATTTGCCCTGTTGCGCCGACCGGACTGAAAACCGTAATAAGCTCGAACTGTTCGGTTCCCGGGTAATTCATGCATCTGTATGAAGCGCTGTGAGAATAATTATCTTTTATATTCTCCCATCCCTTTACATACAGCGGACACTCATCATTAAAGCAAATATAAAGATAAGGAGTTCCCCATCCAAGGCCGTCTCCGCAATTAATAGATGGGACTTCCCAGATATTCATTTCAGTTCCGCAGTGCGGGCAGGTCGGTTTTTTCTGAGAAATAATTTTTTCCAAAACCTGCTCTTTTGTTTCAATAGTTGTCATTACCTAATCTCCGTTATTAATAAGTTTTTCTATGGGTTCCCGATGTTCTTAAAGAATACCAGAAGCTATAAATGTATAAGATAAATTAAGGACCTATTTAATAATGTCAACAAGTAAAGAAAAAAAAGCGTTTTCTTAAAACTCTTTAAAGGTCGAGTTTTATTACATGTACCTTTCCGGTATCTTTTTCCATTATCTGAAGACGGAGCTGTTTGGCGGAGCCTGCTTCACCCGGGAAAAAGAGAATTCCGTGAGCGAGGCTCTTGGGCATAATCGCGCTACTCTGGAGAGACTTTTCTCGTAAATCGTTTGTTATCGATTTTATTGCGTTATTCGAGCCATATCCTGTTGCTCCTCCTATTGTAGCTCCTGCCGCAGCACCTACAGCGGCTCCTTTTCCAGCTGCTGATGCGACATTTTCACCCGAAACAATTCCTATAGCCGTTCCGATTATAGCTCCTGCCGCTGCACCCAGGAAGCCTTTATATGCTCCTTCCGTGAAAATCTCCTTTGTTTTTGCATACCGGGTCGCTCTTTCATAGGCTATTTCCTTGCCCAGAATTGGCCAGAGATTTCCGTTCTTGTCTTCAAGAAAAGTCTGGTGACCGACTACCTCAAATGGATGTGAGCCCTGGTTGTCGAAAACTACCTGTACGGGGAGCATTCCGGCTCCGAGAATGTCAAAACCGAAAGTCGTTTTTGTTTCATCCGGATTTGTAAATGCCCTTGCCGCGATATCTGCGCCTTCAACATTGACGGCATTCTTCATTGCCGCAGGGGTTTTAAAGGGAAGAGGCTTTGCTGTATAAGTTTCTGCACATCCTGCTAACAATATTATGCATAGAATGATTATACAAGATGCATATCTTTTCATGACACACGTTCTCCTTTTATGTCCCATAAGGTTCTTAAAACCCTCCACTGCCAAATATTTATCCGGAATTCTATAAGGCTTTCCTTTCACTTGACCCCTTGACTCATCGGCCCCTCGATCCCTTTTTCAACGGGAACGCCCTCGTCACTCCAACCCCGGAGCCTGTAATATTCCAGAATCATAAACTCTAATTCCTCCCTGCCTATCGCCTGACCGGTTTTTTGAATCTCTTTTAAGAGATATTTCGGCATCCGATCGTCTTCCTTCCTTAATCCTTCCCTGATATTGAAAAGCCTCACAATGTCGGAGATATCCGCAGCCCTTTTTTCAAGCATTTCTTTTGTTTCATCCAGGCCGGTTGTTATGCGGATAAGATGTGAAAGAGTATCCCACGGATAGGCATCCCTGTAAAACCGGCATAGTATGAGGGTATCGAAAAGAACAAGGCGGTTTTCGTAATCCGTGAAAAGGGCCGCCTTTCCTTCAACGGTTTCAGGCGGTATCACACCCGTCAGCTCGGGATTATGGAATGTGGCTCTCAAATGGCAAGCCCCCCTGTCCGACACGGCATACGCGAGAGCGCATCCTTTCAGGACTCTTGGATCATAACCGGGCGGCTCAAGGCCCTTTACATGTACCGCCCTCTCTTCCATATCCCATTCTTTCGAGGCATAAATTATTCCGCGGGCCAGCGTATCTCCTATTCCCTTTCTTTCGGCAATCATGTTAAGAAGCTCTGCAACAGCATCGACATCACCATAATCAATTTTATATGATATTTTTTTCAGCCTTGCAGCTTCAATTGCAAATCCGCAGAGATTCCCGGCCGAAATCGTATCCATTCCAAGCCTGTCGCATATGTCGTTAAGATAGGCAATCTCTTCTATGCTGTCGATCCGGCACAGACCCCCGAAAGAGTAAATCGTTTCATATTCCGGCCCTTCTATCGTAAGCCCGGCGTGACGGCCGTTTTGCACGGTCGTCATCCTCCCGCAGGCTATAAAGCATTTCGCGCAGGCGTTCGGAACCACCTTACACTGCTCGTGGAGAGCTTCGGCCCCTATCTTTTCCCATCTGTCATAAGAGCCTTCAGACCAGTAACCTGTAGGGAATGCCCCCGCCCTGTTTGTGGCTTCGACCATCCTTGGAGTACCCGTTTTTTTATAGGCAAGCACAAACGGTTTGTCTCTGAATTCCGCGGCAAATTTTTTTGAAAACGATGTGAGACCCTCTTTATCAGCAAGCTGGCGCTTTCTGTTTCCGGTAAAATATACGGCTTTCAGATTTTTAGAACCAAGGACGGTCCCGACTCCGGTTCTTCCCGCGGAACGCCACTTGTCATTTTCTATTACGGAAAAAGCAACAAGTTTCTCAGCCGCCGGCCCTATTACAACAGATCCGGATTTAAAATTTTTATCCCCTGATTTGCCATACAGCATGTTGACGGTATCTTCGGTCTCATAAGTATTCATCCCCCAAATCTCACCAGCATCGTGATAGTCAACTCCTTCGGGATGAATAACAATGACGGCGGGGGTTTGACTTTTTCCTTTTATGACTATTGCGTCATAGCCTGTCGAATCTATGGCTTCGGGTACTCTTCCGCCCGAATACGATTCCGAATAAAGCCGGGTCTGGGGCGATTTAGTGAAAACCCCGTATCGTGAAGAACCCCAAGTCATGCTTCCAGTAACAGGGCCTGTAGCAAAAATTATGCGGTTTTCAGGAGATAATGGATCCACTCCGGGAGGATTCAGCTTATAAAGAAGATAAGATGCAAGCCCTTTGCCTCCAAGGTATTTTTTATAAATCCGTTCATCAACAGGTTCTATTACATGATTTTTTAAAGATAGATCTATTTTGAGAATCCTGCCGTAAAAACCGTACATGTTTATGACTCTCCGGTAATAATTTTATTCTATTGACTGATTATTAAGTTTTGAATTCGGAAATAGGTCATTTGGGGCAAGCTCAAGGAAATCAAGGGATTGCGCGGAGATATACACATAGTATGTCGCACAAGTAATCCCGCAGATTGACACCGAGATCGCCCAAAAGGGCCATTTCCGGATGGAAACTAAGTTTATTACATAAGGTTGCTATTGTGTAAAGAATTTAATTTAAACAGGAACGTCTTGAAATCACGGTTTATGTGTTGTAAACGGCAATAAACATTATGTTCTAATAACAAGTCATAAACAGGAGGTTTATATGGATGGCATCAATATGGTAGCACAGCTAATGGCAATTTCTGCCACAACAGCTCCAAAAAGCAGGGGAGAGAATTATGTTCAGACACTTGTCCTCAAAGGCAAAATCCTAAAAAAAATTGCCGATAAAATGGTGACATTCGGGTTAAAGAAAAACAAAAAAGACTTCGACCGGGATGGGAAAAATATTTTAATGTCTGAAGCGGTGCTTCTTATAGGACTTAACGATGCAAAACCATTGGGGTTAAACTGCGGAGCCTGCGGATATCCCGACTGTAAAACTCTTGCGAAACAGAAAAAAAAGGCTGTTGAATTCATCGGACCAATCTGTTCGTTCAGGTTGCTTGACATGGGAATTGCCCTTGGCTCAGCAGTCAAAACTGCAAGCATGCTCAATGTTGATAACAGGATTATGTATCGTGTAGGTGCTGCTGTTCGTGATATGAAGCTGGTTGACTGGGACTTCGTTATGGGCATTCCACTTTCCGTGACAGGCAAGAGTATATATTTTGACAGATGACGGCAATGTAAAGAGCAGTTTTTCACACTAAGACGCAAAGGCACGAAGAAGGGCTTTTTGAAAACATAAGGGGAAAAAAGAAGGCGATGAACAGAGAAGAAGGCAATAAAAAAAAAGGTAAGGATAAAAAGGCAGATCTGGCTCTTGCGGGACCAGAGCCTGTTTCAAATTTTATCCGCAATATCATAGATGAAGATATCAAGGCCGGCAAAAACGATGGCAGGGTTATGACAAGATTTCCGCCCGAACCAAACGGCTATCTCCATATAGGACATGCGAAATCAATCTGTCTCAATTTCGGCCTTGCAGCCGATTACAAAGGCCTTTGCAATATGAGATTCGATGATACAAACCCGACGAAGGAAGATGTTGAATATGTCGAATCGATCAAGGAAGATGTTAAGTGGCTTGGATTTGACTGGGGCAACAGGCTCTATTACGCATCAGATTACTTCGACCGGCTTTATGATTATGCCGTGCAGCTTATAAAAAAAGGCAAAGCCTATGTCTGCAGCCTGAATGCTGAGGAAATCAGAAAGTCCAGGGGCACATTGACAGAGCCCGGCAAAGAGAGCCCTTACAGGAACCGCGGCGTTGAAGAGAATCTTACTCTTTTTGAAAAGATGAAACAAGGAGGGTTCAAAGACGGAGAGCATGTCCTCCGCGCGAAAATTGACATGTCATCCCCAAATCTTAATATGCGTGATCCAGTCATATACCGCATACTGCACGCGGATCATCACCGCACAGGCGGGAAGTGGTGCATATATCCTTTGTACGATTTTGCTCACGGTCTTTCAGATTCCATTGAGGGAGTCACTCATTCAATATGCACGCTCGAATTTGAGGATCACCGTCCTCTCTATGACTGGCTGCTCAATGAACTGGAGATATTCCATCCGCAGCAGATAGAATTTGCCAGGCTTAATCTGAACTATACCGTAATGAGTAAGAGGAAGCTTCTCGAACTTGTGGAAAACGGGCTTGTTTCAAGATGGGATGATCCGAGGATGCCGACCATTTCAGGATTAAGAAGGCGGGGCTATACACCGGAAGCAATCCGGACTTTTTGTGAAAAGATTGGTGTCGCAAAGAGCAACAGTGTTGTCGACATGGCTTTGCTGGAGTACTGCATCCGTGAAGATTTGAACAGAAGGGCTCAGCGGGTCATGGGCGTTTTACATCCCTTAAAAGTCGTAATCGATAATTATCCTGAAGATATGGTAGAAGAATTCGACGCTATCAACAATCCTGAAGATCCCTCCATGGGAACTAGAAAAGTTCCGTTTTCCCGTGTAATTTACATCGAACAGGAAGATTTCCGCGAAGACCCGCCCAAAAAATTTTTCCGTCTTTCACCGGGGCGCGAAGTGCGTCTTAAATCTGCATACTATATCACCTGTGTTCAGGTTGTTAAGGATGAAAAGACAGGCGAAGTCACGGAACTGCACTGTACATACGATCCTAATACAAAAGGCGGTTTTTCAACCGACGGGAGAATGGTAAAGGGAACATTGCACTGGGTCTCGGCGGCACACGCGGTTGAGGCGGAAGTGAGATTGTATGACCGGCTTTTTACAAAAGCCAATCCCACCGATGATAAAGGCGGCTGTGATTTTAAGGAATTTATAAATCCGGCGTCTCTTGAAATCCTGCGTTCCTGCAAGATTGAACCGAGACTTGCTGGGGCTTTGCCGGGAAGCATTTACCAGTTTGAGAGGACAGGCTATTTCTGTGTCGATAAGGAATCCAAAGTGGATGCCATCGTATTTAACAGGACAGTAACTCTCCGCGATTCGTGGGCCAAGATCGAAAAGAATATGTGACAGGATTTCCTTTCACTTGAACACTTGAATCCTTAACCCCTCGAACCCTTTTGTTTAGAATACTATTCCTGCATATCCGACAAAGCTGTCGGCAGGACTTATGTCGTAACTTGTGGTATAAGCCACCAACTCGGCTCGGGAGGCTCCGAGTTCCTTTGCCGCACTGATAGCGGTCGCCGCGGCTCCAGCACAGCAGGCGTTGTCGTTTGCCAAAGCTTCCTTTATTACTTTTCCGGGATCCATCTCAAGCATCGCATCTATTACTCTTTTGTCATTTTCATTCTTAACCCATTTTACGGCCTGGGGCCCTGTTCCATGAGATACAAACCCGTAGTTTATGCCGTAATGAGTCAGATCGGTCGATCCCAGAACCATGACTTTAAGCCCTGAATTTTTCGCTATTTTTACTGCCTCCTGACCTATCTTTAAAGATTCTTCAACAGGGGGTAAGCCCATTGGGACGATCTTAACATTTTTAAAAAAGTATTTTATGAAGGGAAGCTGAAGCTCTATCGTGTTGTCGCGGTTGAATCTCTGCGCGGTCTCTATTTCAAACGAGTATTTTTCTGCAAGCTCAGCGGCAACCTTTTCTTCAATCTCGATATTTCCGAAAGGGGTTTCCCACAGACCTTCTTTCATTAGATAGCGGGGTGAGCCGGGATGAAGGTGCATGCCGAATACAAGAAGAACATCCGGAGTTTCTGCCTCCGAAAGTATTTTTATCACATTGCATGCTATTTTTCCCGAATAGTACCAACCCGCATGGGGGACAATGCCTCCCGAAAGCTTTGTGCCGGCAGGAGTTTTTGTTTTCCCATCTTTTATAAATTCCTTTATTTCCCTTTCACATTCGGATGCATTTCCCGGATACCAGCTTCCTGCAAACATGGCTTTTCTTGCTTTCATGCTATCCTCCTTCTGCCACAAATTGCTTTGTTAATCCGAAACATCGAATGCATTTCCATCAACTTTATACGTGAATCATCAAAAAAAGGTTTTTGAGAATCGGTTGTGTCTATTCTGTTTCTGCTTCCTTTATCAACCGGTTCCAAAATGGCAAAAGTTCTAAAAGTTTAATCCAGGACTCCAGATAAGTTAAGTCCAACTTACCAAACTGTACCTCATATACTCTCAAAGCATCTTTAAATTGTTTTTCACTACCTCCTGACATTTTAGCCCACCTCAATTTGGCCAAAATGGTATCCTCCGGACTTGAAACCTTTAAAAATATGCCCATGAATTGTTCAACGCACCTGCGGGCAAAACGAGATTGGTCAAATGGTTCATTCGTAAGCATCCAAAAATCAACTTTATCGCCGTTCACAACATCAATCATATTAAACATGCTTTTATGCCGAATAGCTTCTAATATGATTTCTTCATCTAGATAAAATTCTGGAGAATGAAAGGCCCGGGTTAATTTTTTTACATCATCCGGTTTAATGTTAACAACAAAATCGATATCATGGGTAGAACGTGGCTCACCCTGCAAACTTGAAACAACTGACCCGGTTACCATGTAGTCAATTTCTTCATCCTCAAGTACTCGGATCACTTTTTCTAATAGTTGCTGTTGTAACATTTATCTAACCGTTTCAGCAATAATTGACGGAACTCCGGTGCAGGCATATCAGGAAATCTGCGGTGCAGGCCATGTATGAAAAGTTGTTTTGAGAATTCGGATAACTCAAATGCTTTCATCAAGCGTTGTTCAGGGGTCATTTTACGCAGAGCTTGTATGTATATTTTATGGTTAGGGCTCGGTTTAATGTCTTTCATAGTGTGGTTTGCCTCTTACTGGCCTTCGCCGTCAGCGGATAAAGGAATCCTTCACGCATACGTTCAACAAACAACCTTGTTCTTTCTATTATCTGTTTTCCTAAAATGACATTCGGGTCTTAATAAATAAAATTACCCCATTCAATTTTTTTCATATACCCTCCTTGCAAATTGCCTGATTCAACTTGTCTGTCGTTTTCAATTTGCGTTTTAACCATCTTTTAACACAAACAATTAATCATAACAACCGAATAAGCATCTTTACAATTCCTATGCACAACAGTTTTAACAAAAGCTGCCGACTTTCTACATTCGATTTTGAATTTGATTGATATTCTTTTCATAAACTTATATATGGTGAATGATCTATTCTGAAATATTGATAGGTTTTAACTCAATATAAGACATGGAGAATGCAGTCAACAAAGCCGAATTCCAAATGCTTGAAATTCCAAAAGAGGCCCTTTTTTTGGTGGTTAACCTTACATGAAATACAAAAAAGCGTGGGGGTTAAAAGGTCTCCATTGCCTGATTTTTTTATTCTCACACGCGGCAGTATTAAATTTAGACCTGTTAACAAGAGATGTTTCAAGATATCAATCATACTTTCCAACCGTGAAATTAATAGTACCTTAATACAGAATGAATGTTTCCTATATCAGGTACAATTATTGATGAATTCAAGTTGCAAGCGCACCACTTTAAAAGTTGCATTATAAAAGAAGGGAATGCATAATGCTCAAAATGCAAAACGTCGCCTTGTTAATTGTCGATATTCAAGGCAATTTAGCACACTCGATGCATGGAAAAGAACTTCTTTTCAAAAATGTGCAAAAGCTTATCAAGGGGATTCAGGTTTTAGGAATTCCTATTCTCTTGGTAGAGCAGAACCCTCAAGGCCTTGGGCCTACTATTCCTGAAATTGCAGACATTTTATCAAATATTAAGCCTATCAGCAAGATGACCTTTAGTAGTTGCCGGAATGACCGCTTTGTACAAGCGCTGAAAGCTCTGAATCGCAAACAGGTCTTGATTGCTGGTATTGAGGCACACGTCTGTGTCTATCAAACAGCGGTAGATTTAGTAGATCTGGGGTATGAGGTTCAAGTTGTTACTGACGCTGTATCTTCAAGGAGCATAGAAAACAAGGAAATCGGTTTGCAGAAAATGAGAGATTCCGATGTCAGTTTGACGAGTGTCGAAACCGCTCTGTTTGAACTGCTTAAGGTGGCAGAGGGAGAACAGTTCAGGGAGATTCTCAAGATTTTGAAATAATTGGTGTACTTTAACCTTGCTGTTAGATTAATTGTATCAAACACAAATCCTCAAAATATTTCATCCGTGAAAGGAACAATATGCTGAAACTGATGAGAAAAAGAAGAAGTATACGGAAATTCAAGAAAGACCGAATCAACCAGACCACAATAGCTGATTTGAAAGAAGCTGTATTGCGATCTCCCTCGTCACGCGGAAAAAGACCGTGGAAATTTTTCTTCATCCAGGATGACGGAGTTATTACAAAACTTTCCCGCTGTAAGGAAATCGGATCCGCTTTCTTAAAAGACGCTTCTCTTGCTGTGGTGATCTGCGGCGATGAGTCTGTATCGGATGCATGGATAGAGGATTGCTCTATTGCCGCAATTATCGTACACTTGACCGCTGCAAGTCTGGGACTTGGAAGCTGCTGGATCCAGGTAAGAAACCGGAGATACAATTCTGAATTGACCTCCGAGGATTACGTGCGAAACATCCTGAGAATCGACCCCCCGTTCAGGGTTTTAGCCATCATCGCAATCGGACTTCCGGATGAAGTAAAGACGGGTCATCCCTACGACAGCCTCGATCATGGGAAAGTCATTGCCTGAAAGCGATAGACGAAAAGGTCTATATTTAATCGAATTTTTCTTTGCACAGCGGACAGTTTTCAGGAATATTAAGCATCCGGATAAAGGAATCGCTTATCAGGTTTTTATAAATTGATTTATTGCATTTCGGACATTTCACAAATGTGTAACCGATCCTGGATGAAATAAGAATAATAAGTACCCCGGCTCCAAGAACTATAATGGAATTGAACATCCATATCCCAGAAAGTCCAATACCCGTTCCTGCGGATAAACCAGCTATAATCCCAAGAAGTTTTAAATTTAGTTTTTTACGTTGGTTCATTATTTTACTCTTTATCATTTTAACGTAAATATGTGAAGAAATGAATAGAGTTGACAAATATTCAAGCACATTTTATTAATTTTACGGAATAAAAAGTCGAAGCTTGTCCGGAGGATACTACAATGCCAATATATGAATTTTATTGTGGAAATTGTAATACCATTTATAATTTTTTTTCAAGATCGGTTAATACGACAAAACTTCCAATATGTCCTAAGTGCAAAACCCGCAAGCTTTCAAGGCAGGTATCTGTGTTTGCTGTTACAGGAAGGGCAAAGGAAGATGGCAATGCCGATGATATGCCTTTTGACGAAAGCAAAATGGAAAAAGCTATGCAAATGCTTGAGAAGGAGGCCGGAAATATAAACGAAGAAGATCCTAAACAGGCGGCAGCTCTTATGAGAAAGCTTTCTGATGCAGCAGGGCTTAAACTGGGCTCCGGTATGGATGAGGCTATAAGACGTCTTGAGAAGGGCGAAGATCCTGACAGCATTGAGTCAGAGATTGGGGATATTCTTGAACAGGAGGATCCTTTTTCCCTGTCAGGTAAAAAAGGCGCAGGCAGATCAAAAAGAAATGCGCCTTTACGGGATGAAACTCTGTACGATCTTTAATCTTAAAAAATAGATATGGAGACAGTTTGTAGCTTCATCTGAAACAAAGCATCCGGCAATTCCGGGAGAGATCCGCTATTTCAAATGGCAATTTAATCCCGCAGGGTTGCCTTCAAGCGCAGCGTGTGAATAATCAAGTCGAGGGCGTCACGGATATCACAAACAACCACATCGGCAACCCTCACCAGTTCTCCAGATACTCCTTCCGGGCCCATTACCGCAATTTTGAGACCAGCCACGCCCATCATAGGCACATCGTTTCGGCCATTACCTATGGCGATTACATTTTCACCGCCCATCATTAAAACGGCATCCGCCTTTTCTATACCCGTCCCGATTATCCTGAAATCTAACGGAAGACCCTTTGTCTGGTCAGCCGCCATGCCGAATGTGTCGGCAGTCATGATCGTGATCCGCAACCCGGACGAGATGTGCTCAAGACGTTCCGCTACACCTGGCAGGAGGATTCCATCTTTAGATAGCGTCCCTGTGTAGTCCAGTACAAGGTCTGTAAATCTTCTTATCATTCCTCCCTGTATTTCAAGGTCAATATATTTGCTGTTCATGGCATCTTTTCTCCCTTTTGCTTAAAGAGTCTTAATAATGGCAGCCTCATATGATAGGTTATGTTTGATATTCCATTACAATGAACCGTTTTTAACCATCTTAATTTCTCCCGTCGACTGCCTTTTTTATCCGCATGAGACTTGCTTTAATTTGACTCTGCTTTCTTGCCGTTTTGTCAAGTTCCTCTTTCCTCTTACTGACGTCCTGTTCGCCTTTTTCCCTCTGCGTCATCCCCTTTTTTATGGCCGTTGCAATACCTTCAATTGTGGCATCTATCCTCCTGAGCATTTCCCACCTGAAATCGAGACGACTTTTATCAAGCCGCCTTTCAAAGTCGTACCCTATCCTGCCGCACTGCATTGATACTGCCTTGTTGAGATATTCCTTCATTTTTTTCAATACAAGTCTGTCGCCGATAAACTTCGGGAGGGCCAGTGTAACTGTAGACGCCAGAATTTCGATGCCTACAGGCTCATCCCTGAATTTATAGTATAAACCTGTTTTGCCAGACCATACAGCCTCAACTCTTACTGCATCGAAAGGTACATCAAAAAGATCCGATGAAAATCTAAGAAGCATGTCGACTGTTTCGTCGACACTGATTATGAATCGTTTGCAGGCGTTTTCGAATGATTTTGCTATCCGTTCATCAGCTGCTGTGCGCCAGGTGTTGAAAGAGTTTTTGATATTGATTACTACCTGCTCTTCAAGCATGCTGCGGAGTTTGCTGAGAGAAAGACTCCTGTTTTTATTATACATTTCATCGAGGCGTTCTTCTTCCTGGATAAGCAGATTTGTCTTAAACCGGTGAAGATCGTCATCAAGAGCTTTGGCAAGCCGCAAGGTTTCACCTTTAAGGAGAATATCAAAGTCCTGTTTTTCGAGCTCGGTTTCTCTTTTTTTTTCTTCAAAAGCCCGCAACTTTTCTTTCAGTTCTTCAAGCGGAGCAGAAATGGCTTTAACCTCTATCTCGAGCTCAAGCGTTGCCTGCGAGAGCATCCGCAAGAGGCTGTTTGCTGCAGATAAGATGAGAATATTACCCTTCTCTTCCACTAGGAATTTATTCAATTCTTCTTTAAAAACAGGAAGACGGCTTTTTTGGACCAGTTCTTCCGAATTTGCAAGATACCCTTCAAGAGCGAAACGCGCGGAGACCGGGAAGAGCTTTACTTCTGATCCCATCGTTTCTGCCAGCGCATTTACCGAGAACTCTACAGATTCATTCAGATCTTTCTCGCACAGATAATCGATTTTGTTCAAAAGAAACATGATCTTGTTCGAATATTCCTTCACATCATGAAGGAAATCAATCTCCGATTTGCTCATCGGCTGGTCAACAGAAAGGAGAAACAGCGCAGCATCCGACTTGGGCAGATAACGGTATGCAATGTCTGTATTGTGCTGATAGATCGAACCAACACCAGGCGTATCTATCAGCCTAACACCATCTTTTAGATAAGATGAAGGATAGGTGAGAACCACTTCACGCACATCTTTTTCATTCTTCGGGTTTCCTTTTTCGGTAACATATTCATGAATACTCCCAGGGCTGATCTCCTCAATCCTCTCATCATTGAAATATACCATGGCTCTGAGTGCCTCTCCATATGTCATGATTGTTACAATGGATGTAAGCGGAACAACTGAAACCGGCAAAATTTCATTTTCCAGAAGTGCGTTTATGAGACTTGTCTTGCCTCGCTTGAACTGTCCGACAACCACAAGGTTAAAAGTATCTGTCTTTATCTTGTCTCGCAGCTCCTCGCAGGGTGCACTTCGGATATTTTCAATAGTAAGCATATCATCAATGCACGCTGAAAGATTATTTTTCAACCGGATGTAGTCGGAAATGAAAGATGATTTCATCGAGGAGGTCATGTCAATGCCTTTTTGCTTGTTGAAATAAAAAACCCCTACCCTGTATTTCAAGAGTAGGAGTCATCAGCCCGGTCATAAAGTTAAAAAGGCGGTTTTAATGAGGGGGACTCCATCCCCAAACATTGCCGGTTTTTATAAATGAACCGGCGGGGAAAGTCAATATTTAATAGGCTTTTTTATCAAACACTTGACTTAATACATATGACGTCTAATATTTGTACATTCGAAAAATATCATTAAACTATATGCATATGAAAACTTATATTGAATAATGTCTCTTTATAAAAACAAATCATTCCTTGCTGCAGGCGTCTTCCTGTGTCTCCTGTTTGCCATTTTACTGGCCGTACGTATCGGTGTTTTCAGAAAAGAGATTCCTGAATATGCCTTTAATCCGGCAAATAGTCTTTCCGAAAGAAATTCATGGATGAATATTATTCAACATGGGAGAAAAATCGGCTTTTCACATTCAGTTCTTTCAAAAAGAGAAGACGGGTATCACCTTGAAGAAAATGTCTTTATGAAAATCAATACAATGGGAATGATCCAGGAAATAAATCTTAAAACACAGGCAAATCTCAATCCCGATTTTACACTTCAGACATTTGATTTCGGCATAAGCTCCGGAAGGTTTGAATTCAAATCAAAAGGGAAAGTAGACGGAGAAACAATTTCGATCTATACTGAGGATTCCGGAACTCCGCGTAAAATAGACATGCCTGTTAAGAAAAAACCATTTATTATTGCCGGCGTTGTTGACGCTGCCCTTGCCGCAGGATTAAAAGAGGGAGAGCTTGTTACTTTTGAGATTTTTGATCCATCCACAATGAGTCAGGAACCGGTACTTTTGAAAGTCGGGGAAAAGGAGGAGATCAGCATAGGAGGAACCAGGCAGACAGCAGTAAAAATGCTTCTTTCATTTAAAGGGACAAGGCAGGATTTATGGATCGGAGAGAGCGGGGAGATTCTTAAGGAAAAAGGGCTTCTTGGAATCAGTCTTGAAAAAACCACTCGCGAAGAGGCATTAAGCGGACTTTCTTTGCAGGCAAGCGATGATCTGACAGAGATTGCATCCCTGCCATCAAATGTCATAATCGACAATCCGGAAAAACTTTCTATGATGAAAGTGAAAATAGAAGGGGTTGAACTGGAATCCTTGAAAATGAACAGTGAAAGGCAGACTTTTGAAAACAATGTTCTTGAAATAAAAAAAGAATCTCTGATTGACCTTCCGGTTCAAAGCAACCTGAACAAAAATGATATAAAATGGCCTGATTTTCTTAAACCTACCCCTTTCATACAGTCTGATAACAGGAGAATATTAAGTGTCGTCATAAACACTGTGGATCGCTCTGATTCACCTTTAATCAAGATAAGAAAAATAATGAGCTGGATAAATTCAAACATAAAAAAAAGGCCTGTATTTTCTCTGCCGGATGCTGTTTCAACCCTTGAAAACAGGGCCGGCGACTGCAATGAACATGCCGTACTGATGGCTGCGCTGGCAAGAGCTGCCGGGATACCGGCAAAAATTGAAGCGGGGCTTGTTTACCTGAACGGACGTTTTTATTATCATGCGTGGAATCTCCTGTACCTCGGGAAGTGGATTACCGTTGATTCTCTCTTCGGACAGATGCCTGCCGATGTGACTCATATTCGATTTACATCGGGTGATCAGAAAGAACAGCTTGATCTCATGCGCATAATTGGAAATTTAAAGTTAAAGGTCATGGAATACAAATGATACTCCTTGAACATGTGACGAAAAAATACGGCGACTATACGGCTGTCAGCAATTTAAACCTTGAAATTCCGAAAGGGGAAATATTCGGATTCATAGGGCCGAACGGCGCCGGGAAAACAACCACCATAAAGATGATGGGCGGAATAATGGACCCGACTTCGGGTTCTATAAGAATTGGCGGTATAAACATAAAAGACGAACCGGAAAAAGCTAAGAGAAAAATCGGCTTTATACCGGACAGGCCTTACCTTTATGAAAAGCTTACCGGCAGGGAGTTCTTAAAATTTATTGCGAACCTTTATGAAATGGATGACAAATTCTTTACGGAGAAGGCTGAAGAAAAACTTGCCATGTTTTCACTTATTGACTGGTCCGATGAGCTTATCGAATCATATTCCCACGGCATGAAGCAGAGACTCATAATGGCTGCGGCTCTTCTTCATGACCCCGAAGCAATAATTGTAGATGAGCCAATGGTCGGGCTTGATCCGGTAGCCGTGAAAATGGTCAAGATTCTTTTTAAACAACTTGCAGGCAATGGAATGACCATTTTCATGTCGACTCACACACTTAAAGTTGCGGAAGATGTTTGTGACCGGATAGGCATCATAAACAAAGGAATATTGATAGCATCAGGCACTCCTTCCGAGTTGAGGGGAAAAACAGATCTTTTGGATGCTGATTTTGAAGATGTATTTATAAAACTGACTGCTTTGTAAAAAGTCATTATGTAAGGAATTCAATATGCCGGAATTTCTAAAAGATGTTTTAATCCTGCTGCGCCCGAGATTTTTATCTTTTAAAAATCCGCTCTTTTCAGCAAATTCAAAAAAAGACTTTTTCCGCAATCTTGTTATGGGAACAGCCGGCTTGTTGTTCTGGATAGGCATCTTCATAATTTCATATAGAACTCTTAAATACTTCCGCAGGATAGAAGGGCTGGGAGAAATTCTCATTTTAAAGCTTTTATCCATGCTTGTTCTTACTTCTTTTTCCCTTCTTATATTCAGCAGCATTCTTACTTCACTTTCAAAACTCTATCTTTCAAGAGATCTTGAACTGGTCCATTCAATGCCTGTCTCCGGCAACAGGATTTTTGCCGCAAGATGGATCGAGAGTACAGCGGACAGTTCATGGATGGTAATCATATACACTCTTCCGGTCTTCGTTGCCCTGGGAATCGTCAGTAATGCCGGCTTTTTTTTCTATCTGAACACGGCGCTTGTGCTTTTATCTCTTTCATTTATATCATCAGGGATAAGTTCGGTTCTGGTCATGGCTGCCGTTTTTATCATACCGGCCGGCCGCATGAAAAGCATTCTTCTGTTTTTTGGATTTACCCTCTTTCTGGCCCTTTTTTTAGCCTTAAGACTGTTAAAACCCGAGCAACTGGTTGATCCGGATGTTTTTTCAACCGTTGTTGTTTACTTGGACACCCTGAAAGCCCCAGCCTCTCCCCTTCTCCCGAGTACCTGGGCATATGACAGCATAAAGGAATCTCTCTCTGGTTCGGTGCAAAGCAGTCTTTTCCATTCGGGCCTTTCATGGAGCTTTTTCGCCTTAATGCTATTTGTAAACTTACTCATAGCCGACATGATATATTTCAAGGGATTTTCCAAGACCCAGACAGCATCTTCGAGGGTATTCAAATATAAATACTCGGATTTTCCTTTCACGGGGATTCTTCCGGGCGCAAGCAGGGCATTTGTGGGAAAAGAGATTAAAACTTTTTTCAGGGATCAGGCTCAATGGTCGCAACTGTTGCTTATCGGCGCTCTTGTCGTAATATACATATACAATTTCAGCGTTCTCCCCCTTGAAAAGGCACCTATAAAAACGATATACCTTCAGAATATTCTTTCTTTTCTTAACATGGGTCTTTGCCTTTTTGTTCTGACGGCTGTTGCCGGCCGGTTTGCTTATCCGGCTGTCAGCTCCGAAAGAGAGGCCTTCTGGCTTGTTAAAGCGTCTCCTGTCAAAATCAGAACTATCCTTTGGATTAAATTCTTTATATACTTACTCCCGCTGCTTATTCTTTCTGAAATACTGATAGTCGCAACGAACATAATTTTAAATGTTGAAACTTTCATGATGGTTCTATCCTTTATAACCGTATTTCTTATGGTGCCTGGAATCGTTTCAATAGGAATAGGCTTCGGAGCTGCATATCCTGATTTTAAATCTGAAAATCCGGCCCAATCGGTAACCAGTTTCGGAGGTCTTATGTTCATGATGCTCTGCGCAGGGTACATAATGGCTGTAATAGTTCTTGAAGCAGGCCCCGTTTACAGTATATTCATGGCCTCAGTGCATGAAAGGTCAATGACAATTTTACAATGGATATGGACGGTTGTGTCTTTTTCAATGGTAGCTGTTATCGGCATACTGGCGATATTTCTCCCGATGCGATTCGGAGAAAAAGGGCTGTCAAAGGTATTACCCTAAATGGAACTATCTTCAAATCTGTCAGGATCAGGATTAAAAGAGTACCGCAAAGTGGTAAGCTGGCGCGAGACCATGAATTATGCCGCGGCGGTCGGGGATAATAACCACCTCTATTTTAACGATGAACGCACGGAAGGCATTATTGCTCACCCCATGTTTTGTGTCGCAATAACATGGCCGGTAACTGAAAAGCTGGAAGAATTCATAAGCCCCGGACTTCTTCCTGCTGAGATTTCCGCCACAAAGGTTCATTATACCGAGCATATCGAATTTCATCGCCCGGTAAAACCAGGCGATCTTCTTGCCGTAAAGGGCAAAATAGCAGCAGTGCTGCCTCACAGGGCAGGAACACACACCGTTATTCGTTACGATGTGTCCGATGAGACAGGAAAGCCGGTTTTTACAGAACATATCGGGGCTCTTTTGCGCAATGTAAAATGCACTGATTCGGGGAGAGGCGGAGATACTTTACCAATCGTACCTGACTGCGGGAGCAAAGGACCACCTCTCTGGGAAGCGGCTGTTCTGATTGATCCGATGCGCTCATTTGTTTATGACGGATGTACAAATATATTTTTTCCCATACATACATCGAAGCAATTTGCTAAAATGGTGGGATTGCCGGATATAATTTTACAGGGGACAGCAACTCTTGCCTATGCGGTAAAAGAACTTATTAATCGTGAAGCCTCAGAAAATCCGTTTTGCCTCAAAACCCTCTCCTGCCGGTTTACAGGCATGGTAATACCAGGAACTGAAATAAGAATTCAATTGATTGAAAAAATTGACCGTAAGAATGGCAAAGAGGTGCATTTTACGGTTATCAATTCCGAGGGACGCAGGGCAATCAGTAACGGGTATGCCCTGATAGAAAACCATTCCTGCTGAAAAAGCCATTTTTTTTTCGTCAGGAACTTCCTCCGACAAACGTGGTCAGGAATATGCCTGAAAAAATGAGCGCCATACCCGGGATGTGAAAATACTGTAGTCGCTCGCCAAGCAGCATTACAGCCATGAGTATGCTGAAAACCGGAATAAGATGAACAAAGATGCCTGCCCGGTTGGCGCCGACCTTCTCAACTCCCTTGTTCCAGCACAGATAAGAGAGTATGGAAGGAAAGACTGCCACGTATAAAATTCCGCCAAGGGCTTGCGGTAAATAACGCGGAAGCCCTGTATTGAAGATTTCCCAAAGGAATATTGGGAACAGGCAAAATGTTCCGAAAACCATCATGGCAGCAAGAAATGTAAAATGGTCAAGTTCCTGCGGCCTTTTACGCAACAAAACCGAGTAAAGCGCCCAGCTCGCTCCCGCTGCAAGCGTTAAGAGGTCACCCTCAGCAAAACGGAGTTCCAGCAGAACAGAGAACTGCCCCTTTGAAAGAATCCACATCAGGCCGGAAAAAGAAGCAATCACACCGATACATTGCCGGAGCGTGATCCGGTCACTGAAACCGACCCATGAACCAATGACTATAAGTATCGGGTAAAATGAATTTACCAGCGCTGTATTGACCACGGTAGTTCTGTCAAGAGCCATATAGATTAGAATACTGAAACCTGCAACAGAAAGCAGACCAAAGAGAGCAATCGAGCTCCAATGTTTAATGATAATCCTGCGGTTCCGGACGAGTTTTCGAAAGGTAAATGGCAGAAAGATAACGAGAGCCAAAGACCATCTTAGAAAAGCAAGAGTTGCAGGTTGCACCACTTCATGAATACCCCGGGCAACAACAAAATTGCCTGACCAGAAGAGAACAGACAGAACAAGCAGGAAATAAGCTACTAAAACGGAATTATTTTTCTTTTGTGAAACAGTGTTTTTGTCGCCCACCGGATCCTTCATAAAATCACTTTTCTCACAAGACAAATTTTCATCAGCTGCCACCAGCAATTCCTCTTCTTCACCTATCCATACCGTCAACTATGTCAAAAAGAGGTATGCATATCAATATAAATCGATTGCCCTTACTTAAGGGAACAAACCATTCAGAGAATATATTTTCCATCCTGAAGTTACGTGCACTTTCATCCTGCACGTTCCTCTAATATAGATTCTTTCTATTTTCAACGGGACTGATATCATAATTATCAATTGGACACCTGTTCCCGCCGTGTGATAGTCGCCATATAACGCGTTTTTAGTGAACCGAAACGGCGAGCGCATTCCCCGTCCGATTTTCGGCGGGGAGTTTTAATTCAAAGAACAGGAGGAAACATGGCAGGCAATATCAATCAGCGCAGGTCTTTAATTGCAGTTATGGTTTTATTATTATTTGTATTTTCGGTTTCAGTTGTCCGGGCGGGTTCGCTTGATCTGTTTACCGGTGAAAAGGGAGAGATCAAAATATCTGGAGGCACTGCCCACATTCCCGTAATGAAAGACGCGGCAAAACTGATCATGGAGCATAATCGCGACATAAGAATCAGTATAGCAGGCGGGGGTTCCGGAGTCGGTATCAAACAGGTGGGTGAAGGTCTTGTCGATATAGGTAATTCCGGTCGCAAGCCTACTGATGATGAAGTTAAAAAATACGGACTTAACTTATTTCAATGGGCAACAGACGGGGTCGGAGTGGTTGTTAACCCGCAAAACCCGGTCAAAGCATTGAGCAAATCACAGCTTCTTGAAATATTTGCCGGCAAAATCGTCAACTGGAAAGTTCTTGGCGGTCCTGACAAGCCGATAACTGTATACACGCGCGACAATGCAAGCGGCACGCGGGAAGTTTTCTGGGAAAAAGCACTGGATAAAGGAGAAGTCACAGATAAGGCAAACGTCGTTGTTTCAAACGGCGCCATGAAAACTGCGGTCGCAAATGATCCTCACGGCATCGGCTATGTATCGGTTGGCCATATGGATAACAGCACAGCACCTGTCATAGTTGACGGTGTTGCGCCTTCAATTGATAACGTCAAAAACGGATCATACAAAATCGCCCGCGGACTATTCAGCAACACGAAGGGAGAGCCTAAAGGGCTCGTGAAAAAGTTCGTCGATTTTCTGTTCAGCCAGGAAGGACAGGATCTGGTGGTTAAAAACGGATTCATCACAATTAAGTAATGAAAAAAGAATATCTTGCAGAGAAGGGTTTTCTCGGGGCGGCGATATTCAGCGCTTTGCTTACAGCGCTTATTCTTATCTTTATGCTGCTCTTCAGCTTTCCCCTGTTCAGGGGAGGCTCTTTTTTCACACTGCTTAAGACTCCGTGGAATCCGGATCACGGTCTTTTCGGAATTTATCCTATGCTTGCAGGAACGATTTCGATTGTCTTTCTGAGTCTCTGTATGGCATTCCCCTTGAGCCTCGGCACTTCTATTTTAATATCGGTAATTGCTCCGCCGGGACTCGCAACATTCTGCAAAAAAACGGTTCAGATGCTGACCGGTATTCCGACAGTCATATACGGATTTGTCGGTCTGTTTCTGCTGGTTCCGCTTATCAGGGAAATGTTTGAAACAGGTTCGGGAATGAGCATCCTTTCTGCGTCCCTAATGCTTTCAATAGTTATTTCACCGACAATGATACTTTTTTTTACGGATACCTTCGAGAGTATTCCTGCATCATATTCCGCGGCAGCCGATGCCATGGGCGCAAGTTCCGTTCAAAAATTTATATATGTGATTCTCCCTTATTCCTGGAATGGAATTTTTGCCGGATTGACCCTGTCTGCAGGAAGAGCCATGGGAGACACCCTTATCGCGCTTATGCTTGCCGGGAATGCCGTGGCGTTTCCCGGATCTGTTCTTGATTCGGCACGAACTCTGACTGCCCACATAGCGCTTGTTATTGCGGCCGATTTTGACAGCATCGAGTTTAAAACAATCTTTGCTGCAGGACTTGTGCTTTATCTGTTCACCACGGCCCTTATATTGCTTGTCCGGATAATCGGCGGAGCGGGTATAAAAAACAGATGAAAGAGCGCTTTATTGAAATATTCATAAAAAGTTTCGCATGGCTGAGCGGTTTTCTGCTTTTATCCGCGGTTTTTGTGCTTGTCGGCTTTCTTCTCGTCAAAGGAGTTCCGACTCTCGGTTTTTCGCTTATTTTCGGAGACACCCCCCCGGTGGATGCGCTTCTTTTTCGCCGCCAGGTTTTGACCGGACTTTTCCCTGCGATGGCCGGAACATGCCTGCTGGTTCTTCTGGCAGTCGGCATGGCGACTCCTGTCGGCCTTGCCGCAGGAATTTATCTGGCGGAATACAGCCGGGGACGCCTGAAA
Organism: Desulfobacterales bacterium; assembly: GCA_046485065.1. GTDB lineage: Bacteria > Desulfobacterota > Desulfobacteria > Desulfobacterales > RPRI01 > RPRI01. The sequence continues at coordinate 24,001 of JAWOHP010000085.1, forward strand.
TCTCTCTTCAGTCTATTTTACGATATCCTGTCCGGCATACCTTCGATTGTAATCGGTCTGTTCGGATTTTCTCTTGCAATTTTCCTTCATCAGCATGTAAAGGAAATTTATCCCTGCCTGCTGATTTCATCACTGGCACTCGCTCTTCTGGTGCTTCCCTATCTTATTCGGACAACACAATTCGCTATGGAAAGAATTCCGTCTGAAGTCCGGGTAACGGCGCCTGCTCTTGGAGCGACAAAATTGCAGAATATCGTGTATGTCTTATTCCCTAAATCCCTTCCGGGGATTGCAAGCGGTGTTATTCTTGCCATAGGCCGGTGCGCGGAAGATACGGCCGTTATTATGCTGACCGGTGTTGTCGCCTCGGCCGGAATCCCCAAATCCCTCTTGTCAGCCTATGAGGCGCTTCCCTTTTACATTTATTATATTTCTTCCCAGTACAGGAATCCAGATGAACTCCAGACCGGCTATGGCGCGGCGATTATACTTCTTATTATATGCGCCTGCCTGTTTCTGGCGGCTTTTTATCTTAAAAATCAACTGATGGATCGGATGCTTTACAGGCGATGAGAGAAAACAATTCTAACGAAATTAAAATAAAAACCGTAAATCTATCTTTTTATTATAACCATATAAAAGTTTTAAATGGGATTTCGGCTGAGTTTCCTGAGCGCTCAATATCCGCTATTGTCGGTCCTTCGGGTCAGGGGAAATCAACTTTTCTGATGATATTCAACAGGCTGTGGGAAACAATCCCAGGAGCACGAATGGAAGGGGAGGCATTCATCCGCTTAAAAAACAAATGGATAAATATTTATGACCGCTCAATTTCCCTTCCGGATTTGCGGAGGTCTGCGGGTATTGTTTTTCAGACACCCAATCCCCTGCCAATGAGCATTTTTAAAAATATCTCATTTCCTCTTAAGCTATCCGGAATATCAGAGAGGCAGTCCGTGGATGAAAAAGTGGAATCTGCCCTGAAAGAGGCTTTTCTCTGGGATGAAGTAAAAGACAGGCTGGCGGATGATGCTCGTTCTCTTTCCGGTGGTCAGCAGCAGCGTCTTTGTATAGCACGGGCGCTAATACTCAAGCCTGAAATACTTCTTCTTGATGAACCCACCTCGTTCCTTGATGCCGAATCGGGACGGATAATAGAAGATCTTCTGATGAGCTTAAAAGAGCGCTGCACAATTCTGCTTATATCCCACTACATGGATCAGATCAGGCGGATTGCAGACCGGGTCATGGAGTTATCCGGCGACACATTCAAATAACTTCCGATTTCTTGCAGCATTGCCTGAAGCCAATTGCCTCTGCCGGGCCTGTAATAAGATGTTATAAAAAGTTTATCCCATGATCAGTCTCTGGGGATCACATTTCTCCCGCAGAATTTTGAGCTCATATTCGGTCGGCGGGTCCACTTCCTTTGCCCGCGATATATCAATTTCAAAGCCCGTGTTATCGAGAATTTTTTGACCGGTTATTCCGGGAAAAAAGCCGGTAAGATACATCTCTTTTGTCTTTTCATCAAAACCCATCGTGGCCATGTTAGTGATGACAGATGCAGGTCCTCCGGCGGGGAGTCCCGCGTTTCTCCTGCCGTCGGGGCCATTCAGCCAACCGGGGCTTGTCATATAATCGAGTTTCTCAACAAACTTGCGTTTTTCATGCTGCATGAAGGTAATGGTTCTTCCAACAAAAGAGGCTACATCACAGGCCCCGCCGCTTCCGGAAAACCGTATCTTCGGCCTGAAATAGTCCCCGATTGCCGTTGAATTCAGGTTGCCGTATTTATCGATCTGAGCTGCGCCCATGATGCCGACGACGTGCGGTCCTGTAATCCGGTTCTGCATGGCTGCGAAGGCATCGGCCAGGTTGCCGTTTACTGATGTCCAGAACATAACCCTTGAATCCGACACGGCAAGAGGCACTTCTTCAAGAAGGGAGTCTATCGCTCCGGTTTCAAAAAAGATAACGCTGTTAGGAGCGGATATGTTTTTGGCAGCCATCGCGGCGACCATGGAAATGCCGGTACCGCAAAAAACGATGTCACCATCCCTGATTTCGCGGGCAGCCGCAATTGTCATAAGCTCTTTCAGGGTATAATCGGGCATAGTCATCTCCTGTCCAGGGCGACGGCATAGCCGGTTCTGTTATCAGCCCTGATTTTTTCAAGACGATCATTTCCTATTTTATCCAGCAGCTCCCTATGGTCTTTTAATCCAAAGATAAAATCCTCAAGATATATTTTGTAGAGCCTGTCATCTTCGGCATACTTTCGGTATTCATTAAGGTAACCGGGGTCATAATCGTAATAGCGGTAGCAGGCTGTGGGGTAGGCGCCATGGGGCACATGCACCACGGCATCAACGCAAAAAGAGGGTATCTGGTTCTGATCCGGATTTGCTTTCAGGTTATCAGGTTCAACCAGTTCCTCGCAGGTCACGATAACATGCTTTGCGGATTTCACCTGCTCGACATCAGAAAAGGTGAGACCTTCCATCCGCACAGTACCCTCCCTGTCCGCCTTCTGAGCGTGAATTATTGTTATATCACAGTTAATAGCGGGAACGAGAACAAGTCTGGGGGCATCTCCCCATGAACCGAACGGATTATCAATAACCATCAGCTTCTGATCCGGAAGCCTCGTATCTGCGGCACGCATTTCGGATGAAAAGCCCCATTTCGAAACAATATCGGTGCCCAGCGAGGAGCGGGTCGGCAAAAAGGGAACACCCATCGCGCCCGCAAGAAATCTCAGTGTCATCTGGTAATTGGAATAATCCTCAACTGTAATCGAGCCTTCCTGGACGGCCTTTTTAAACCGTACGCAGGTGGGAGCAAAACGTCCGTTTCCGGCATAGGCTATTTCAAGCCTCGAGACACAGCCCGCGCCTATAAATTCGTCAACGCCCTGACCGTTTGAATGGGCATAGAGGTGAAGATTGTTTATTCTCTGCCTTATGATCTCATAGACAGCCGCCATCGGATTCCGGCTGGCTGTAAATCCGCCGATAGAGATGTGGCAGCCGTCCGAAACAAATTTCCCGACTGCGTCCTTAAGGCTTATTGTTTTGTCTTTACTTATATTCATAATACCCTGTTAACGGCCTGACATTTGAAAGTATCTTTCTATGGTCAGAAATTTTTTCTTCATTTTTCTTTCGGCATGCATACAGCTAAAACGATATAGACAACCAGACCTATACCGCCGCATAATGTTGTTATAATGAATATTGCCCGCCAAAGCCATGCCGGAACCGGGGTATATTTACCGAGCCCGCCGCAAACGCCGAAAATCTTCTTGTCATCCATGGATTTGGCAAGTTTCCGAAGAGAAAAATCTGTTTTTTCATTTTCATTAATAATCATAGTCATTTGCTCTTTTAAAAGTTATAAATAATTTCCATCCTGAAATGACCCTTTTGAGCGATCTCTGTGTCAATCTGCGGGATTTCTTGTGCGACATACAATGTGTATGTCTTAAGCGCAATCACTTGATTTTCTTGAGCTTGCCCAAAATTGCCTATTTCCGAATTGGAAACTCATATGTGCCCAAAATGTTTAACACACGCTGTCTTGCAATGCAAATATCATGTTGTGTGTTCTATAAATTATCGATTACGGATGTTTCGTGGTGAAGCAGGAAATTCAACCCGGGATGAAATATTGTTGAGGAAAAGTAAGAGAGTCAACGGCAAGAAGCGATCGATTGACAAAAACATCCCGTTTTGTTAGCTGTGCGGTAAGATAGATCTTGCCACATTCTAAACGGAGGTGCTTATATGGGAAATTACATCCGGATAGGTGCCCTTATATCGGGCGGCGGAACCAATCTGCAGGCCATCATAGATTCATGCGAATCCGGAAAAATAGACGGGAAAATGGTCTTTGTCGGTTCTGATAATCCGGATGCAAAGGGTCTTGAAAGGGCATCAAAACACAATATTCCAACCTTTGTCGTCGATTACTCTTCCATTATCAGAAGCTATAAAAATGAACCGGACAGTATTAAATTGCCTGATGATTTTAATATTGAAGATATCAGTTCCAGGCTTTCTCTTTTTCCGGCCGGATCAGATCCTCAAAAAATAAAAGCTTTCATTATTACAAGAGTTATTGCCGAAGCCGGACTCCTTGCAAAAATGCGAAGCTATCCCTTTGATCTTCTTGTCCTTGCAGGTTTCATGAGAAACTTTACCCCGTATTTTATAGACAGAGTAAATACAGTATCTTGCAATCCACGCATCATGAACATACACCCGGCCCTGCTGCCGGCTTTTCCGGGAACTGACGGATATGGAGATACTTTCCGTTACGGGTCGAAAATAGGAGGATGCACCGTACATTTTATCGATTACGGGGAGGATTCAGGCCCAATAATTGGACAAAAGGCCTTTTCGATAGAACCTGACGACACAATAGATTCGATCAAAAAAAAGGGGCTTGCCCTCGAATGGGAACTTTACCCCGAATGTATTCAGCTTTTTGCACACAAACGCCTTAAAACTGTCAGGATGACTTATACCCTTGAAGACGGAAAAAGAGTAGAAAGAACGGTTGTTCAAATAGTGAACGGTGAACAGTGAATTGTGAATTGTAAAAGCCATTTTAAAATCTCGGATCAGGTCTGAAAGCAAGGCGCAAGCCGATGAAAAAGCGCAGCATACACAGGAGTATGTGAGCATTTTGAAGAGGCTTGCAACACAGCTGTCAGGCCTCAGACGGGGTTTTGAAATGGCTTCTAAGCTACAACATTTTTATCATAATCGGTATGGCAATCATCGAACCGATTGCAGCTCCGAGATTTGTAAAGGCAACCACAAGCAGGATTCTTGTAACCTTGTTTCTCCAGAATCCTCTTATTGAAAGTATATCCTCGGGAAGATTTTCGAGATCTCTAACTTTCGGTTTACGGGAAAAAGCTTCCACAAGTCCCGAAACCCATCCTGCAGCTATCAGCGGATGAATTGTTGTTAAAGGCGCTGCAAGGATCGAAGATAAAATAGTTAAAGGATGGGCCATGGCAAGAAGAGCGCCCAATCCCGCAAGAAGCCCCGTAATGATTATCCACCAGGTTATCATGTCAGCGCCGGCCTTTGCTCCGCCGTAATAAAATCCAAGAGAAAAAAGTACTATTATTAATACAGCCGTGATCCATTGGACAGAATTCGACAGCCTGCTTTTAGGCGGAATCTTTTCGAGAGAATCAGTATCGATCGTATCGTTCCAGAATGATTTTATGCCTTTCACATGGCCTGCGCCTACAACCGCCACTATTTTTTCCCCGGGAGCCGACTTTATCTTCTGGGAAAGGTACATGTCCCTTTCGTCAATCAATATTCTTTTTAAAACAGGAAGTGATTTTCCTACTTCTACAAGAAGGGTTTCCAGAACATCTTCCTGTTTCATTTTTTCTATGTCTTCTTCGGTGATATCCCCTACTTCTCCGAGAGATAACAGTAGCTGGAAAAGCAGTTTGGTTTTACCCCATAATCCCATGTTATGCCAGACTCTTGAAAGGGTTATACGTATATCCCTGTCGGACGGATATATTCTGGCTCCGGCAGCTTCGCCTGCCACAATAGCTTCAATCATTTCCTGACCCGGCTTGATATCAAATTTTTTTGCAATTCTTTTCTGGAAAGATGCCATGAGGAGGTTGGAAAGAAGAAGAAAAGATTTCTTTTCTTTTATTACCTTGACGATATCCGTATTAAGCCACAGATCTTTATTCTTTATTGCCTGATATCTTGTTTCACAAAGCTCGACGCATACAGTATCAGGTTTTTCCTCGTAAATAACTGAAGTTACAAGTTGAACGCTCTCTTTTGATACATGTGCTGTTCCGATTAAAATTACCTCTTTATCTTCATAGGTGAGGCGATGAACCATATCGCAATTGCTTGTTTCCTGCATTTAACTTTAATTCCTTTTGTTATTATTGTAAAACTTTTGATAAAGTAATACATATATGACGCTTAAGCAAGGTTAAAACCCGACGGCATCGTAAAAAGTCATTCTGCTGTGTTGCACTTCATCTTTCGTCATTGCAGCGTACCAGTAAGTACGCTTCATTCCTCAAGACTTGTGCGCCTTGCATAATAGACTTTTAACTTTGCCGTCTGAACTTCGACTTTTTGCGAGTCTGTAATAAATGATGCAAATAACATCCCGTAATAGAAGGACATGCTAAATGAACGATGAAACCGGCATAGAAACAGATTTTAATATTATCGATAAAGAACCCTATTATCTTGCCACAGGCAATGAGATAAAAATGTTTCAAGCCGCATATGATATAAGACTTCCTGCTATGTTAAAAGGCCCTACTGGGTGCGGCAAAACAAGATTCGTGGAATATATGGCACACCGTTTAAAACGGCCGCTTGTGACTGTTTCCTGTCATGAAGATCTTTTTGCAACAGATCTTGTTGGCCGGTTCTTGCTGAAAAAAGATGAAACGGTCTGGATGGATGGTCCTTTGACAAGAGCGGTGCGAAAGGGGGCCATATGTTATCTCGATGAGATTGTGGAGGCACGAAAGGATTCGACAGTTATTATACATTCCCTGACAGATTACAGAAGAACACTCTGGGTTGATAAAAAAGGAGAGATGGTATCGGCGCATCCTGATTTCATGCTGGTTATCTCCTATAATCCGGGATACCAGTCAGTTCTGAAAGATTTAAAGCAAAGCACTCGCCAGAGGTTCGTCTCTATAGAATTTAACTATCCGGAGGCGGAAAAAGAAGCTGAGATCGTATCACATGAAGGTGGAGTTGGAAAAGACGAAGCGCTGAAGCTTGTTTCTCTTGGGAAAAAAATAAGGAGCATGCGTGAGCATGGTCTGACCGAAGGGGCCAGCACCCGCCTTTTGATATACGCCGCACAGCTTATCGGCAGAAATATTCCTGTTCATGAAGCATGCATGTCTGCAATTTGCCTGCCCATAACCGACGATACAAAACTCCTTGAAACATTGAAAGATCTGATTGAAGATGTATTCTGATCCGATAAAAAACCTATCTTTTGCCGACCCGGAAATTGCAGAATCAGTTAAAGAGAAAATAGAACAGAAAAATATTGCGCTTTCAAAAGGGCAGGCGCAAACACTTTATGAGGAAGTCATATGGGCCCTATCTGTTGAATATACCTTTGGAAACACTCTTGCGGTAGGCTACATCAGCCTGTATGAAACTGTAAAACCGGATAAAGTTGAAAAATACAAAGAGCTTGTAAGAAAAGCAGGCGAAAAAGGCCCCACTTTCGGTCGAATACTTGCCGAGCACCTTGTTCCCGTTCTTGCGGACGGAGATGAAAAACTGCTTGAAAATTTTCTCGATGCGGTCAATTCAATGCAGCAAAAGGGAACTTATACTTTATCCGACCCTCTCAAGGCTGTTTCTCTCCTTCTTTCAAAAGAAGACAAAAGATCCTGTTACATATTTCTCGAAATACTGAAATATCTTTTTTCAAAAGAGCTGACATACAGCGAGAGCCGTCATTTTTCTCATCTGATCCCGAAACGGGTATTGTCTTTTCAGCTTTCAAAAAGGTTCTGGCAGGCAGAAGAGCTTTATAGAATAATACGTGAAGACTATCATCTTGCCGACCTGTTTTTTGATGGTATGGAAAAAGGTCTTTCCTTTCTTTCACGAGAAGCGCTCAAAGAATTTGTCACACTTGGCCTTCAGAAATATACTAAAGACAAGTTGCTTGGCATGAAATTTATCTCTCTTGAATCCAAATTTGGCGCGGATACACTTTTTAAATTACAGACATCGGCTCCTCTTTCTGATATCAGGCTTCAGCTTGTACGCTATATGAAGGCTAAAACCGGCCGTTTTATATCCGTATGTCCTTTATCTTTAATGCCTGGATTTGTCCGCGAAGCAGTGTTGAATGAAAACGGCGACAGACCCTTTGTCTTTTCGGACGGGAAGTTCTTGTATCTGCCTGATGAAATAGATCTTTATGAAACTTATGAAGAAAACATTAGGCTCTATAAATGTCTTGCAAGGCTTGAGTCGGGATTATACGAATTTAATACTTTCGGGTTTGATCTTGAAAAAGCCGTCATACTTTGCGGCTTATTCAGTGATGAATTTTCTTTTCCTGAGGGATACCGGAATGAAGATGATGATGTCCGTGAGGATTTCTCGGACTTGGAAAAGTTTTTCAGATTTTTCCCGGTATGGGAGTTTGCCCGCGATCTGTTTAACATATTCGAACACGGGCGCATAAGGATTATCAGCGCCGAAAAATATCCCGGACTTGTCAGGTTTTCTTATCCTCTGCTTATCCGTGAAGCCAAAAAGATATATAACGAAGAAGATCAAGATAAATTCCTTTTCCTGCTTTACATGCTTATCGCTCTCGGAGAGCCTGCCCTGGAAAATTTTAATTCTGATGATGCAACAAGAAAATCTCTGATGATGATATACGGTATGTTTGCAAAAGCCATGAATATAGAAAAAAATATTGAGACATGCGCTCTCCTTGTTTTTCAGACATATGGAATAATTGACAAGCTAATAAGAGAAAACAGACCGGACAGCAATCTGGGAAATTCTTACAGGCCTTTTAAAATGCCTTTTGGGAGGCGCCTGCGGCCTGATTTATATTTTGCCGTCCATAAAAAATATGAAAGAGAAGGAATGAGAATCAGATCAGAACTTAGGAAAAAAAATATCCCTGTATTTAAATCTGATATCGTATCACGCCTTGTAAAAAATGACGGGACTCTTTCAAATGAAGATATTAAGAATATTGTATTCTCTTTCCGTGATTTTTCAGATTCCCATGGAATCAAAAATAATGAAATACCTCCTGATCTGTCTCTATCCTTATTTTCAGAATTGGATGGAAATAATGACGCGCTTCTTTACCCTGAAGACAATTCCGGTTCTCCTGTATTCTGGTACAGAGAGTGGGATGCGAATCTGTGCGACTACCTTAATGATCATGTGAGAGTTACAGAAAGAAAAATTGAAGTGGAAAAAAGTGATTTTTATGCCGGCACTCTTAACCGGTACAGGGGAACGGTTAAGAGATTAAGAAGGGAATTCGAATTGCTCAGGCCTGAAAAGATTAAAACACTGCGGAGGTGGGTTGAAGGAGAAGAATTTGATTACCGCGCGCTCCTTGATTTTGCCATAGACAAAAAAGCCGGATTGATCCCTTCAGACAGGCTATATATAAAAAGGATTAAACAACAGAGGGATATAACCGCGCTTTTACTTATTGATCTTTCCCGGTCAACATCCGGTCTTGTTATGGAAGCAAACAGATCGGTACATGAAATCATAAAGGAGGCCGCGGTCCTTTTTTGCGAAACACTCAATGTTGCAGGAGACAAGTTTGCTGTTGCAGGCTTTTCCGGAACAGGAAGGTTCGGAGTTGATTACTATATCATTAAAGACTTTTCAGAAAACATGGATGATACGGTAAGGAAGAGAATAAACGCAGTTTCTCCGCAAAGAAGAACAAGAATGGGGGCTGCAATACGCCACGCAACCAGGCGGCTTGAAGAAGCGCATTCAAAAGTGCGCCTGCTTCTGATTATAAGCGATGGTTTCCCGAACGATACTGATTACAGGCAGGTTTACGCCATAGAGGATACGCGCAGGGCTATATCCGAAGCTCAATCCGGAAAAATATACGTTCGCGCCATAACCGTCGACATCTCCCCTGATTCGAGGCTGGATGATCTTTATGGACATTTTCATCATAATGTCATTTCGGATGTTCGCCAGCTTCCGGACAGGCTTCTAAGAATTTACGGCACCCTGACCAGGCAATAATGCTGAAGTTTATCTATAAAGTGGCAAACAGGATGCTGTTGGCCTTGGAGGATGCCTAACTGCGGAGAAGAGGCGAGGAATCATGAACCGGAAAGAAGAAGCCAAAAGGCTGAAAGAGCACATTCTTGAGGCAGTGTCGGACTCTTCGGAACCGCTGACTTTCGGCAAACTCGCAAAGATTTTGACAGACCGGTTTGGTAAAGAGAAAAAAGCATTAAAAAAAGCCGTTGATGATCTGGTAGCCAAAGGAGAACTTACATATACATACAGGCACGGATGCTCTTTCATAGAAAAGTCTTTTGCAAAACCAGTACGAGTGTCGGAGCGCATTGTGCTTGTTCCTTATGGAATGCGGTTTCTCGGCAATCCGGGCGATGTGGTGATAAAGATGCGGCACGGAATATCTTTTGGAAGCGGTGATCATCCAACTACAAGGCTTGCTCTTCGCGGAATTGAAAAGCTTTTTCAGGAAACCGGCCAATTAATAAACAGAAGCGATAGTTCGGTTCTTGATATCGGGACGGGAAGCGGTGTCCTGGCAATTGCCTGCCTGCTGTTTGGCGTCAAAAGGGCAATGGGAATTGATACGGACTCGTGTGCCAGAAAAGAATCAAGGGAAAATGCCGAAATTAACGGCCTCGGGAACCGGATTGAAATATCGGACATGCCTGCTGAAAAAATTGAAGGGAAGTTTTCAATTATTACCGCGAATCTGCGCTATCCGACATTAATAAACCTGTATCCGGTGATGATTGGTCTGACCGGAACAGATTCCATGCTCGTTTTTTCAGGTGTAAAGGTTTCCGAAGCAAATGAACTGCGCAGCTTTTATTCAAAGGAGCGCTTCAGGTGTCTGAGTGAGGAAAAAGAGAAGAACTGGGCCGGCTTTGTTTTTAGAAGAATTTAGAAGACCTCCTTTGCCTTTGCTATATTTTCAACATCTCCCATTACTATGATAGCCATATCTTCAATAATGACTGATGAAGGAGGCGGATTAAACTGTATTTCCCTGTCAAGATACCTCGAACCCAGTACAACGAGATTGAATTTGTGTGTTAAATCCAATTCGCTTATTTTTTTCCCTATCGCCTTGGAATTTTTTTTAACATTAAGCTGTCCTATACGGATATGCCCCTGGCTGCTCCGAAGCATGCTGTCGAGAAAATCCACAACAGTCGGACGCAGCATTTCGGAAGCCATACGAAGACCGCCAATAAAATTGGGAGAAACTGTGCTGTCGGCACCGGCTTTTTTAAGCTTTGGATCAAGAGCCTGATCAACCATCCTGCTTATAATGCGTATATTGCCGTTCATCATCCTTGCCGTCATGGTTACATAAAGGGTATCCTTATCAGAAGGAAGGCATATGACAATGCCGGCAGCCTTGTCTATTCCAGCTAATATCAGATTATGATCGTCTGTAGCGTCTCCTCTTATGTATAGAACTCCTTCAATCTGCTTGCTTTTTTCTATATTTTCTTCGATATGCTCAATTAAAACTACTTTTTCCTTGTTTTTTATAAGTTCAGAAACAACATGGCGCCCTGTTTCACCTCCGCCGCATACAATATAGTGATTGCTCAACTTTTTTATCTGTTTTTCCATCTTGTTTTTCCTCAAAATACCTGTGAGTTCTCCTTCTATTATTATCGCAGTCAGTGTGCTTATTCCATAAAGAATAATACCCATTCCAACGGTAATGAGCAGCATGGTAAAAATCTGTGCCGGGACATTTCCGGTTACTTCCAGGATTTCGCCGTATCCGACACTAGTTAGTGAAATAACAGTCATGTACAGGCAATCCATGTATTTTGGCTTGCCGCCGAAAAGAAGATAATAGCCGCTGCTTCCGGCAAGTACCACAAGGAAAATTACTAAAAGAATATAATAAAGTCTTTTTTTGATATCCATACATTGACCGAATCTAATTTGTGGATCATGTGGATCAGGAATGAAATCAAATTATAATAATAGTCTAATATAACAGAAAAAATTTGTAAAGAATTATAAGCTGTTTAACGGGTTATGAACCGATACATAAATTGTCCGGTAGGCATCCGGAGATATTTATCTGGTGGTGAAAAAACTTTACAAAGTGTCAACCATGATTTATAAATAGTTTCCATCCGGAAATGGCCCTTTTATGCGATCTCGGTGTCAATCCGCGGGATTTCTTGTGCGACATACATCGCGTATGTCTCCGCGCAATCCCTTGATTTCCTTGAGCTTGCCCAAAATTGCCTATTTCCGAATTGGAAACTTTAATGTGTCCAAATAGTTTCCATATCAATTTAATAACGAAAGCTCTCAGCATGGACAATTTAATTACTCTCGTTATAGCCACACGAAACCGCGGTAAAACTGCAGAAATAGAAGCCCTCTTGAAAAACCACCCGGTTAAGATCAAAAATTTAGAGGATTTTGGCCCGATTCCGCAGGTTGAAGAAGACGGGAATACCTTTGATGAAAATGCTTACAAAAAAGCGAGCTTTGCCGCGAGAGTTCTCGGATTTCCGGTTTTGGCCGATGATTCAGGTCTTGTTGTAGAAGCCCTTTCCGGAGCTCCGGGTGTTTTTTCAGCAAGATACGGCGGAGAAAATTTAAAGGATGAAGAACGGTGTGTTAATCTGCTCAGTGAGATGAAGAATAAAACCAACAGAAGAGCTGCTTTTGAGTGCGTTATCTCAGTTGCGGTTCCAACAGGCAATGCCCTCACATATGAAGGACGCTGTGAGGGGATTATAGCAGATGAACAATCCGGGACAAACGGATTCGGCTATGACTCAATATTTTACTACCCGCCCTTGAAAAAGACCTTTGCTGAAATGAGTATGGAAGAAAAGAGCGCTGTAAGTCACAGGGGGAAGGCTTTGAATGAACTTAAAAATGAATTCGGGAAAGTATTGATCTGGATATGTCAGAATATGCCGGTACAGAATAAGTTTAAGGTTATGCCAGGCTGTGAAAAGGCTGATATTAAAATCCAATAAGGGGAGATATTATGCTTAAGAAAAAAAGCGGGGTCGATATTGTCCAGGAGATAGGAGGAGTAAAAACATATGACGCAGCCGTCAAAATTTTTGGAAAAAGCCTTGATAGTGAAAATTTTTCAAGGATTTCAGCAATAAAGCATGAAGAAATTCTGTTAAAAATAGCAAACTCGATTGTCATGTGTCAGCCCGATTGCGTTTTTATCAATACAGGAACGGACGCTGACAGGCAGTATATCAGAGACCTTGCCTTAAAAAATGGCGAAGAAGCAAAACTTCCCATGAAGGGACATACAATACATTATGACCTGAAGGAAGAGCAGGGGCGCATTACGGATAGAACTTATTATATTGCCAATGAAGGAGAGGAGATAAATTCTCTTGCAAACAAAACATTAAGAGATGAAGCTTTAAAAGATATAAGGGAGAAGATGACCGGTATAATGCGCGGTAAAGTAATGATAGCAGGTTTTTACATGCGCGGCCCTGTCGGTTCCCCAATGTCAAATCCGGCCATAGAGATAACAAGTTCCGCCTATGTTGCCCACAGCGCCGAGATTTTATACAGGAACGCATTTCTTGCTTTTGACAATGAGGTTAATCGGCTTGGTCATTTTTATACAAACATCCACAGTCAGGGGAAAAACAGGGCGGAAGACCTTCCCAATGCCCGGGTTTACATGGACAGGAGCTTCCAGACGACATACAGCATAAACTGCACATATGCAGGAAATACCCTTTTGCTGAAAAAGGGAAATCACAGGTTTTCAGTTGATAAAGCTGTTTATGAAAACAGGGGTGCGGAACTTTCCGAGCACATGTTTATCACCGGAATAGAAGGACCGGAGGGCCGTGTAACATGGTTTGCCGGGGCTGCCCCAAGCGGATGCGGAAAGACGACTACCGCGATGGCCGGAAACTATTTTATAGGAGATGATCTTGCCCAGCTCTGGATTGACGAAAAAGGTGCAATCAGATCAATTAATCCCGAATGCGGAATTTTCGGGATTGTTGAAGATGTTAATATGGAAGGTGATCCGAAGCTTATGGAGCTTTTAAGAAATGAAGGCACCGAAGTTATATGGTCAAATGTCCTTATTGATGAAAATGGTGTGCCTCAATGGACAGGGAACGGTGAGGCTCCTCCTGTAAAAGGTTTTAATTTCCAGGGCCCCTGGGAAAGGGGGATGGTTGATAAGAACGGAAAACCTGTTCCCGTATCCCATCCCAATGCCCGTGTTACTCTGACTTCAAAGGCTCTTGCCAACTATTCCCCGAAGAACGAAGATCCCGAAGGAGTTATTACCAGGGTATTTACATACAGCGGCAGGGACAGTGATACCATGCCGCCCGTCCGGGCTGCCAGAAATCCGGGGCAAGGAGTTGTTATCGGGGCTTCCATAGTATCCGCGGCAACGGCAACGGAGGTTGGTGCGACCGGAGTAAAGCGGGCTCCATGGGCAAATGCGCCGTTTATTCCCGGCGCTCTTGCTGATTATATGGATGCACAGTTCCTTTTTTTCGGTAATGAGAAAATAGCCGGTGAACATAAACCTGTTATGGCAGGGCTCAATTATTTTCTAACGGAAAAGGCAAGAGGCGGAACCTCGAACAAGCTTCTGGGCGAAAAAAGAGATGTAAAAGTCTGGCTGGCCTGGCTTGAAAGAAGGGTATATAACGAAGTCGCGGTAATAGAAACACCGATAGGCGAAATACCCGGATATGAAGATCTTAAGAAAATGTTCCGGGAAATAATAAATAAAGATTATCCGGAATCGCTTTATATTAAGCAGTTCTCCCTGTATGTCGACAATATAATTGCAATGATAGATCTCCAGGTCAAGGCATATGGAAAGGAAAAAAATATACCCGGTAAATTGTTTGAGGTCTTAAATGAACAGCGCGGGGTACTTCAAAACCTGAAGCAGATATTCGGACCTGTCGTGACTCCTGCCGACTTGCTGAAACATAATATCGGTAAAACGGCATAACCTAATTGCAGACAGACCAGGCAAAGAAAAGCGGGCGATCTGGAAACCGGGAACCGGTTTTCAGCGTAATCTTCAGCGGCCGGATGCTTGTAACATTTGTGATGGGATTTTCATGCGGCCTTCCTCTTCTTCTCACCATAACATTATTGCAGGCATGGATGAAAGACGAAGGGGTTGATCTTGCGATGATAGGCATGATGTCCCTGGTCGGCCTTCCCTATACCGTCAAGTTTCTCTGGGCACCTTTTTTAGACCGTTATATACCGGCTTTTCTTGGAAGAAGAAGAGGATGGCTTCTTTTAGCACAGATCTTTCTTGTTTTATCTGTTGCGGGACTAGGATTCACTGAACCGGGAAGAAACCCTCTTTATGTCATCCTGGCTGCGATCCTTGTAACATTTTTCAGCGCAACCCAGGATATTATAGTTGACGCATTCAGAAGGGAAAGCCTTCCCGATAACGAGCTTGGTCTTGGCTCTTCGCTTTATATCAACGGTTACAGGGTGGGCATGCTGCTTGCTTCAGGCGGCGGCCTGATAATGGCCGATACGCTCTCTTACAGGGCTGTTTATCTGATAATGGCTGCCTGTCTTTTACCGTGTATCCTGGCAACTATTTTGTCTCCTGAACCTGAAATTTCTGCCGGCACTCCAAAAACCATCAAGGAAGCCGTAATAGAGCCGCTCATTGAATATTTCAGCAGGAAAGGCGCGATATGGATACTCGCCTTTATTGTTTTATATAAGATAGGTGACACAATGGCGAGCGCCATGACTATCCCGTTTTATATTGATATAGGATTCTCAAAAACTGAAATAGGCGCGGTTGTTAAGCTTTTCGGCTTCTGGGCGACAATTGCGGGGAGTCTTGCGGGTGGCTTCGCAATGCTTTATTTAGGAATTAACCGGAGCCTCTGGATTTTCGGCTTTTTCCAGGCATTATCGACAGCAGGTTTCGCCTTTCTCGCCCACACAGGTTACAGTGTTCCGGTTCTCTCCGGCGTGATAGCTTTTGAAAATTTTTCGAGCGGAATGGGGACTGCGGCCTTTACCGCATTTATGGCAAGCATTACAAATAAGAAATTTACTGCTACCCAGTATGCTCTTTTGAGCAGCCTCATGGGTATTCCGCGGGTCCTTGCTTCGGCTCCTACCGGATTTCTGGCCGGAAACACGGGTTGGGAGCTCTTTTTTATCGCATGCACCCTGATTGCGATACCGGGCATGCTCCTCCTTTTGAAATTTGCGCCTTGGAAGGGCGGGGAGATATTATGAATAAAAGAAAAGAATATAATCTTGCTTTAAAGCGGTCTGCCGATCTTCTTTCACAGCGAAAAGAGATCATTGGGCTTTCTCCGGAAAAAGCCCTCGACCGTATCCTTGACGCAAAACATCCGGCCGCTCTTATCCATTCTTTCCCCGAAGAGGACTTCTATTTTCTTGTACACGATATAGGGCTTAACGATTCTTATGAGCTGCTGGCCTTGGCATCCGACAGGCAGTGGGACTATATTCTTGATGTTGAACTCTGGGAAAAAGACAGGATTGACGCAGGTTCATTAACAAGATGGCTTGATATTCTGTTTCAGGCAGCCCCTGACCGTTTCATAAAATGGGCAATTGAAAAGAAATCAGACCTTATAGAATATTATCTTTATAACAATATAAGGGTTGCGATAAGAGAGCACGATCAGGACCCGTCATCTTTCGGAAAGGATTTTGTCACGATTGACGATATCTACTATATCAAGGTCCTTGACAATTCTGAATACGTGGCGTCGGAGCCAGAGGCAGAAACAGAAGAAGAAAAGCCTGTAAAGGCGCAGAAAGAAGAGTTTATAATAAAGATGCTGGAAAAGATTGCGGAGTATGATCACGGGAAATACCAGAAAATACTATTTGAGGCATCGGCTGTTCTTCCGGCTGAGATGGAGGAGGAATTTTACCGCTTAAGAAATGTCAGGCTTGCTGAAAAGGGTTTTTTACCATTCCATGAAGCTGCCGGAATTTATTCTCCCTTAAAACCCGAGGCACTTGTAAGCCGGAAAAAAATCTCAAAGAAAAAAGAAGAATATATATCCCTGTTGCCGGTTCCCCTTTATCCTTTCGGGATGCTCAAAGAAGAAAATCTGTTCACGATGTCGCTTAAAAGGATATCTGTCGGTGAAAAACTTCAGAACCTTCAGGTCGAATTTGCGACTCTCTGCAATCAGATTATTTCGGCAGATCAGAAAAGTATAAAAAACAGGAATGAATTGAAGGAAGTTGTCAGGAAGGCATGCGGATATCTGAGCATCGGGCTTGAACGGCTTTTACAATCGGGCCAAAAAAAGGATGCCGTCCATGCAGCTGCAATAATTCAACAATATCATATTGCCCATATTTTCAGGACAGGTTTCGGGATGGCGCTTGAGTTAAAAGAGCGTGCCAAAAAATGGGTGCATAATGCCTGGTTTGCAAAATACGGGCTTCCGCTTTCTTTCTGGGGAGAAGGGTGGATGGGCGTTCTGGGGGGACTCTTAATAAAAAAACCGCTCTATTTTGATAATTATAAAACCGGCCGCATTTACAGGGAATTTGCCAACTTATCAGAAATGGAAGAAAGCGGGAAAGTGCTCGCATCTGTTATCGCATTCGATAATCTGATGTATCTTATGAATGTTGAGATAAATCAGGTTCAGGACCTTTTTTTAAACCATAAAAAACTTATTCTTACTCTTTTTGCAAGGTACAGCCTCGGCCTTCCCGAAGAGGTGGCTCCCGTGCCTTTTGACGATTTCACTCGTTTTTTCAGGTCTATTTGGGCAAAGGGCAGAAGGCCCAGAAAGACAGATATTTTAATCAAGGAATCATTTTTAGGCTGGGTTTCAGAAAAGTCGGGAGTCAAATCTTCAGAAATAACCAGGCAACTCGGACAGACTTTTGAGAATCTTTTCGCAGAAATAGAAAACGAGTATGGCAGCATTGCATTTAAAGATCTTGATCCAAGGTATATCAGTCTCTTCCTTGTGCAAAAAAGAGGCTGACAGCTTCCTGACTTCTTCAGAAAAAACGGTGGCATAAATGAGTTTTATTAATAGGGTATTTTTAACAGGAGATCATGTATGCCCCTGGTGGTTTGCCTATACTTTCGATAATCCACTCAGGCGGTTGGTGCATAACCCAGCGAAGATGCTGAAAAATTTTATTAAGGAAGGAGATACGGTCGTTGATATAGGATGCGGGATGGGATATTTTTCAATCGGAATGGCAAAACTTGTCGGAGCAAAGGGACACGTTATTTCGGTTGATTTACAGGAAAAAATGCTTGAAAGGGTCCGCCGCAGGGCACAACAAAAAGGTCTTTTGTCCCGGATCACCCTGCATAAATGCAGTTTCGATAAATTAGGAGTTAACGAGAAGGCCGATTTTGCTCTAGCCTTCTGGATGGCGCATGAAGTCCGGAATAAAGAATCTTTTTTTGATGAGATTTTTTCATTTTTAAAACCAGGAGCACATTTTCTTCTTGTCGAACCCAGAATGCATGTAACTGAAACTTATTTCAGAAAAATTACGGATGTTGCTCTAAAATCCGGGCTTAAATCAAAATCCGAAGATAAAATCAGTTTAAGCAGGGCAATGCTTTTTGCAAAGGCATAGCAAGGCGAGAGGCATCAGGCGGAAGGCGGAAGCAAAAAGATTATTGGATTATCTGGTCGATATCCTTTTCAAATTTTGATTTGTAATAATTTACCGTCGATTCTCTCGACATAATCATATCTATCTGCCTTGTGTGTATTGTAAGATACCCGAGAGCCTTCAGACGTTTTTCCATGAAATCCCTCTCTCTGTTATCGATTCTTGAAAAAAGGCTGTCTTTTTTTACGGTTACCTTAAACCCGTATTTTTCAAGTATTTCAGCCAGAAAGAGCACTCTTTTTAACCTTCTGTCGTGATCCGCAGCTCCTCCCTTGTATTGAAAGCTTATGTAGTTTTCTCCCGATCTGTCGCTTACGATACTTTCTATTACCGAAAAGTGAAAACCAAGTCTTGAATTTAAGCTGCAAAAGTATTTCGAAATCATAAAATAATTCCGCTGGGCATAAACGCTTCGTGCGCCTGTTGCCAAAGCAGGATTCCGGGTGGCTTCGAACATGACATTCATAAGGCCTTTACCATCAACCGGTGGAGGACCCTCCCATGGAAATGCTGTAATTCCTTCCCATATTGCTTTCATCGGAACGGATACTATATTATCGAAATTGACATATTTGCCGTCAACCTCTTTCCTGAATCCATCGTCAAGGTTCAGAATCCACCACTGCATCGGAACATCGTAAATAAGCTGCTTTCCAGACCGCTCGGAAAAATTGTGCTCCTTTCCGAAATTAAACATCTCCTGAACCGATTTTTCATGGATAAAGCGCGTAATGTCGTGAAGCGTCTTGCATCCCGATGGCCTGAAATCCTCCGAATCGGGATCGAGAAGATTAAGCGGAACTACGTGCCTGCTTATCTGTTTCAGGATTTCGTAAACCGGGCTGTTGCTCATGAGATTTTTTGATTTTCCGGAGTCGGACATAAGCATTTCGATTTTTCCGCTGTGAACGGCAAGGCCGCCTGCATCAACCGTGACAAGCTCGTCTTCCTTCAGTTTGTCATAAATATTCGGGAGACCGAAAAGAGCGGGTATTCCAAACTCCCTCGCAACATTTGCAAGATGTCCCGCAAAACCGCCCTGTTCGGTAATAACGGCCGACGCCCTGCTGATGAGAGGCGCCCACATTGGAAGAGCCTGTTTTGCCGCAAGAACAGCGCCGTCAGGAAATCTTAGGATATCGACCGCCTTGTTAACATGAAAAACTTTACCGTAGGCAGCGCCGGGGCTTGCCGTGACTCCGCCTCTTGCAATTACGGTCGGACCATTTTTTCTGATATCAGGAAGCATGCTTTCCCCCCGGGTCC
The DNA here is from genome assembly GCA_046485065.1 of Desulfobacterales bacterium. Taxonomy (GTDB): domain Bacteria; phylum Desulfobacterota; class Desulfobacteria; order Desulfobacterales; family RPRI01; genus RPRI01. Next base: position 43,734 of record JAWOHP010000085.1, read on the forward strand.
CGACTATTTGCAACGGACGGCACTGAAGAAGGTAAATTGTCCCTTCGCCTGTGATTGCCCATTCGATATCCTGCGGGAAGCCGTAATGCTTTTCTACTTCGAGTGCAAGTTCGGCAAGGCGGTATGCCTGCTCACGGGTCAGAGATGGAAGGGCTTTTGAATCTTCCGTATTTTCGATGCGGTATATACCTTCCTGTGGGAAACAGACAAATTTTTTGGTTTTTAATTTTATATCTTCATATACCATTCTCATCGGAGTATTTCTTGAAATAACGAAGAGATCACAGTCTACACTCCCGTCAACAACAGACTTTGGAAGACCCCAGGCTGAATTGATGAATATAAAATCATCACTGATATCAACAGGGTTCTTCGAATACATAACTCCACCGGCAACAGCATCCACCATTTCCATGCACCCTACCGACATATGCACATCTTCATCTCTGAATCCTCTTTCAAATCTATATGTTATAGCAGGAAGAGAATATTTTCCCGCTATAACATTTTTATAAACTTCAAGGATGTTATCAGGGCTTACGTTTAATTCGGAATGGTACAGCCCTGCAAAAGAGCTTCCGGCAGTATCTTCTCCTATGGCACTGCTCCTTAAGGCAAGCCTGATTTGTTTTCCGACATCCCGTTCAAGTTTCGCATATGACTCTGTTATAGCAGTTTCAAGCTCTTCGGGGATACCTGATTTGATAATTGTTTGCCGGATTTTAGCGCTTAAAGTGTAAAGCTGTTCAATATCTTCCGTGTCGGTGGTTTGAAAAAGCCGGTCGATTTCGGATTGAAGATCATCGTATGAAATGAATTTTCTGTATGCCGCCGATGTTATAACAAATCCGGCCGGAACAGATAAATTGAGCCTGTTCTTTATCTCTCCGATGTTTGCCATCTTACTTCCAGTGATATCGGACATTTCTTTATTGACAGAAGATAGGGGTATTACAAGAGGTTCATCTGTTTCAGGTTTTTTAAACAAAAGGTATTTATCTATCTCTTGTTGAATATCGCTGAACCGCAAAGAAAGTTCTTTGTATTTTCCGGGGGCAAGCACTTCAAGGTTTTTTATCATTTTATAGACATTGACGGATACGGCGGTGCAGTTGGCTTTTACATGTGACATGCCGAAAAGACGGCTGCCCTCGAGAAGCTTCTCGATATCCGCCATAATGTCGAGGGCCTTATTGTTTGAACTTAAGAGAATCTTAAAACTCTGGTAGCGGGATTTAAAATCATTGCGTAGGTGATTTACATCGGAAGGTTGTCCCGGCTTGTCTCTTTTCAGGATTTTATTTATAATTTCCAAGAATTTTATCATATTTGATAAGAAGTCAAATATCATTGGCCTCAAGTCGATTGATTGAGGATTGAAGTAATCTCTCATCATTAATTCTTGAACCCTCGAATCCTTGACCCCTGGAACCCTTCGTACTGAAGTCTTCCCCAAAAAGCTATTATAACAGGATGCGACATAAAAGGGCTATATGCATGTCTGCGCAACTACTTATAGCCCTTTTTGAATGAAAGAATCAAGAATCATTAATGAGATAGTTTTAGTCCCCAGCCTTCAAACATGAACAGGATGGCAAAGCCGTACCACATTGTATAAAAAACGTAAAATACAAGAGAAAAAATGACTATGCCAAGCTTTTCGGAGATTTTCTGCGGAACGATTTTATAATAATTATATGAGCATTCGACTCCCTTTTTTGAAACCGAGTTGAGAAGCTTCATTTCCTTGAATTTACCCTGTTTGCCGAACTCTTTGTCCATAACCTTGATTGCCGACCACCAGTTAAACAGAACTTCTTTTTCAGGATAGCCGTATTTTTCAGAAACAATGCCGCCATTATTGTTGAACATGTTATCCGCATCTTCAAGGCAGTTTTCCAGGATTTTATTATAATCGCCGTTTATCTTGATTCCGGCTCCGGCAACTTCTGCTGAGGCCCCGCTCTTTGTAAAGAGAAGAGCTGTTTTTTCAGCCTGCTGCGGGTCTTTCATGGTGATTGTTATTGAAACCGGTGCTGCTTTAAAATCAGCTACATCTTTTTTGAGTTTCGGAATGTAATATGCCGAACCTTTTGATATGGTATTATATAACGAGTCGAGGTAATTTAAAGCGTTTTCACCTTCGAAAACAGGCGAAAACATTATGGCCAGAACAACAAAAAACCCGACCAGCAATGTAAAGCCACCATAGAATTCCTTCTTATTCGCTATCATGATATTACCTCCTCTCCCTTAAGCTTTTTGATATTCATGAGGAAGGTGCCGATTACCCATACAGCAAAAATGCTGATCACTATGAAGAAAGACCAGATTCCGATGAGATCAAGCCACCTGCCGGTCTCTTTCGATAGTGGAATAAGATCGATGCTTGCAAGTTTGGACGGAAGGGCAAAGAACCTGTTTGTAAAACCGGCAAGAACTGCCATTGCGTAAAAGCCCCTTATTGTTATTCCTTTTACGACCTTGGTTGCCATTGCTCCCACCTGTATTCCAAGCAGTGAACCAAGAAGCATTCCCATTGCAAGGGTGTAAAAAATAAAACCGTAAATAGCATACTGGGAGATTGCGGCATAACCGGCAGTAAAAACAATCTGGAAAATATCGGTGCCGACGGTCGTAAGGGAAGAAACGCCGAGAACGTACACGAATATAGGAAAGGTTAAGAATCCGCCTCCGACACCCATTATGGAGGCTGCAAAGCCGACAAGTCCTCCGCTTAACACAAGAAAAAGAGCCGATATTTTACGCCCTCCGGGTATAAGACCCTGGTCAAAGGTGATCATTGGCGGGATATTCATCGCCTGAAGCTTTTTGGGAAGATTTCCAAGATCTGCGCCTTCCGATTTTCCTCCGTGGGCTCCTCCTCCGGCATCAGGCAACTTTCTTGCCTTGATAAAATCATAAAGCGAATAAGCTCCCAGGAATCCAAGCATGATAACATATATTACGGTTATGAACGTATCGCTTAATAGGGGATTTATATCGTAGATGACACGGTTTATAACCCCTCCGGTTGTTGCTCCTATCATGGCGCCGATTAAAAATATCACGGCCAGCGCCACCGAAATATTCCCGAGTTTTCTGTGAATAACGGAACCCATGATTGCCTTGGCAAAAATATGAAAAAGATCTGTTCCGACGGCCAGAATGCCTTTTATGCCGGCACTCATGAGCGCCGGCGCAATTATGAAACCTCCGCCGGCGCCTATACAACCTGTTATGAGTCCGGCGCCAATGCCGATAAGAATGGAAGCAATGAAAATGCCCGGCGTAAAAAAAGCGGGACTGTAAGCTGATTTACCTCCTAAAAATTCAGGAAGAGTTCCTCCAAGCTGCTCCGCAAAGGCGAATCCTCCCAATATTATCGGGATGACAAACAGGCCCAGAACCGCCAGTCTTTTTTTGCTGCCCAGAATGGTGTTTGAAACATCAATTTCCCACTGTGCATGGGCCCTTGCGCCCAGCATCAAGAAATTTCCCCATTGTCTGAAAAAGTTCATCTCGATTTTGCTCCTTTTTTAATTGTTATTTTCTTATTCTTCATGCTTTTTTAGCCGCATCATGCGATATACTATTTTTCTTTTCCAGAATTGATTTATTGGTATAAGCATCCTGAATCTTGTAAAGAAGCTCATCAATATCAATTGGTTTCATCAGATAGTCGAATGCCCCTATTTTCATCCCCTCCATTGCAACATCTATATTTGCATGTCCGGTCAGAAGAATAACCTCTATGGAGGGATTGATCTTTTTAATATCTTTCAGAGTTTGTATTCCGTCTATCCCCGGCATTCTCACGTCAAGAACCACAACATCAATCTTTTTTCTCTCAACAATAGACAGGGCCTCTTCGCCGCTGTTTGCACATGTAATATCCAATCCTCGTTTCACAAGCCTTTTTGTAAGGGTATTTAAAAAGTCTTTTTCATCATCGACCATCAAAACATTAAAAATATCCATCATTTGCTCCTTTTAGTCTTTTTCAGAACACTTTGAATCCTGTTGACAAGTTCTTCAAAATCACATGGCTTTGTCAGAAATTCCACTGCGCCGAATTTAACGCCTTCCTTTGCTGATACTTCAGACCCGTGTCCGGTCAGAATTATAACCGGAAGGCCGGGAGCCATTTTCCCAAAAATTTTAAGAACTTCTATTCCATCCATCTCTTCCATTTTAAGATCCAGAACGGCTATATCGAAATCGCCTTTACGCATGGCCTGAAGCGCCTCCGGACCGGAAAATGCCTTTGTCACATCGAAACCTTTCTTTGAAAGCCTTTTGGCTATAACATTGACAAAATCCTTCTCATCATCAACAAAGAGAAGCCTGATAAAGTCCGGGTGCATATTGTGTTTATTATTAGACATTTTAACCGCCTAAACACGGCTTATTGTAATTTTTTTAAGCTGGGCATCTATGATCTTTTCATTTTGCCGCTTCTTTTTCATGGCTGCTTCGCGAACCTTTGATAAAAGCTCTTCCATTTCGCACGGCTTCATCAGATAATCAAAAGCTCCGAACTTCATTCCTTCAATGGCCGATTCGATTGTTGCGTGACCTGTAAGCATGATGACTTCAACAAGCGGGAATCTTTGCCTGATTATCTTCAACGTTTGCAGCCCGTCCATTTCGGGCATTTTTACATCCAGGACAACAACTTCAAGATCATCATTTTTTTCAAGCAGCTTTATTGCTTCATTGCCGCTTGACGCTGATTTCGTGATGAATTCTCTTTTGGTCAGACGTCTCGTCATGGTTTCAAGAAAAGGTATTTCATCATCGACAAGCAGTATGTTAATAGCCATATTGAATCCTCCTTAATTATTTCTCCGGCAGGGGAGACGGATATGGAATGTCGTTCCTGCATCAACGATGCTGCGAACATCAATTTCTCCCCCCATTTTCTTTATGATTCCATAACAGATGGAGAGCCCTAACCCGGTTCCTTTTCCCACAGGTTTTGTTGTAAAGAAGGGATCAAATATTCTTGCAAGGTTGGCCCTCGGTATTCCCGGGCCATCGTCTGCAATGCTGATTACCAGTTCATCTCCTTCAAGAAAGCTTGATAAGGTTAAATTTCCGCCCCTTTTTTCCATTGAATCAAGGGCATTGTTCATAAGGTTCAGAAGAACCTGCTGTATTTCAGTATGAGACAGGGGTATTATCGGCAAATTCTCCTGGAGTTCTGACTTTATGAGTACGTTGCTGAATTTTGCCCTCTGGGAGCAGAAGCTGATTGCATCATTGATAACTTCATTAATTCTGACATCTTCTATGTATGTATCGGTTTTTCGTGCAAAGCTTAGGAGTTTCCGGGTTATCTCTCTGCATCGTTTCCCCTGGGTTTTTATCTGGGCAAGAGCCCTTTCGAACTCGTCTTTATTCTCTTTGCTGGAAAACTGCTCATCTTCCATAAGATCATGCACCCAGCCTGCTTCTTCCACCATGATGGCAACAGGATTATTTATTTCATGGGCGATTCCTGCCGCAAGTTCACCCAGTGACGCCAGCTTACCGGTTTCAATCACCTGCTGGTTCATCAGCTCCTTTTCCACGTCCGCCTGGGCAATTCTGGCTACCATCCGTTTTGAGAGCAAAAAAGCAGTTGCAACGATGATAATGCCGCCTGTAAGAATGATGAAAAGGGCTATCTGTTTGGCATGGGTAAGATCCGAAAAGGCATCGGATTTATCCTGCTGGTATACAAGGATCCAATCTCCTTTTTTTATCAGGGATGCTACATACAGATTCTCTTTTCCTGAGATTTCAGTCGTTTCAGAGAAAAAAACCCCGTCTTTTGTCTTCCTCCCTTTTGTTATCGATTCGTAGAAAGAATATGACTTCCCGTGGACGACCTCAAAACCGGGCTTTGATTGAAATTCTCCTTTGCTGTTCAGTATGAATGCAAAGCCTGTTTTCCCTATTCTGAGGTTTTCAACAAGAGAGTTGAAAGCGACAAAACTTATTGTGGCCCTCAATATCCAGAATTTACCGTTGCTCATCTGCCTTACCGCGATGATGAAATGGGGTACTCCCCGCAGACCGAGAAAAACATCGCTTATGAAGTAATCGCTGTTGATTGCATTTCTGAACCATTCGGCGTCCGAATACCTGGCCTTTTCCAGCTTGAAAGGACCTGCATAAGTCACCTGGATTCCCTCATCATTGATTAATCCGAGATCTTCAAAAACCGAACCGTATTCCGTCTGAAGCGCTGCAAGATTGTTTCTCAGAAATTCTTCATTTTTCAGATCTTCAACATTGAAGGACCTGGCCATGAACCTTATATTATTCAATTTTTCCAGTAAGAAACTGTCTATGTTCTGCCTGTGCTTCAGGACAAGTTCGCCGAGGTAGGCATTTAACTTTTCATTATATGATATGCTGAACCGGTTTAAGATGATTCCGCTAACCGTGATAAGGGGAGCAAATGAAACGACTATGACTATAACAAGCATCTTTCTTGTCAATGATTTGTAATAAGGATCTTTCAGCCTGTTTTCCCGGTTCATCACCGCATATCCTCTGATTCTCTTTTTTCATCGCCTGTTCCGCCGGATTTATGTAAAATACCCGTCACCACTTTTTTAAGTTTTTCGATGCTGTTTCCTCCCTTTTCAACAAATTCCGTAGGGTGTATAATTTTTGAGGCGGAAATATAATCTGAAAAAAAAGTATGAAAAACTACCGGAAGGTATGGAATTCTTTGCCTGAGTTTTTTCAACATTAAAGATTCTTCTGCGTCAGGCAGGTCCGGATCAAGAATTAAAAGATCTGCGGATTCGCGGTGATATGCCCACTTCAGAACTTCCCGGCCGTTATCGGCCAATTGCACGGAGTATCCTTCGGCCAGCATCTCGCGTCTTAGGAATTCTCTCACATGGGAATTTCTGTCGGCTATTAATATTTTATATTCTTTTTTCATAAAGATTTCAGATTAAATGATTCTGAATGAAATGATGAGCAAGGTGCATGCCATGTTAAATTTTTTAATGATATTTTAATAACCACCTTAAATCATTGAAATATTAAAGTCGGACTACCGGGGTGCTAATGACAGTGCTTTGTCGAAAAATTTTACACAGTGTAAAACAGTGCGTGGGGAAAGTGTCCGGACCAGATACCGGTCGCAGCATAAATCAGGACTTCCAAGAACTCGTCAGCTTAATAAACCATTGGAAGTCATATGCGAACGGATTTGAGGTTTTTGGGAAAATCCACAAGAAGCTCATTAAGTGAGCATCTTTAGACTTACAACGAGTTAGTCGTACACAGGTGCCATTAACGGCATAAAAACAGCTTTTTACAAATCTTTCATTCTTGACAATTTGATGAATAAAATGAGAGAAAGATAAAAACAATTGAAGTTTTAAGGAGGAGGTCATGTCCCGAAACGAGTCGTTTATCATAGGTGGAGAGAATTTTCAGCCTGTTGTCCAGCTGGGCCGTATGAGTAACCGTCATGGGATGATTGCCGGGGCCACCGGTACCGGCAAAACAGTTACACTGCAGGTTATGGCGGAGGGGTTCTCCCGCATGGGTGTACCTGTCTTCGCTGCCGACATAAAGGGAGATCTATCCGGCCTTGCAGCAGCAGGCAAATCCCATCCTAAAATCGATGAACGTCTCAGTCAGATTCCCATAGAGGATTACCGGCAGTCTCAGAGTCCTGTGGTTTTCTGGGATGTATACGGTGTGAACGGACACCCTATCCGTACGACTGTTTCCGAGATGGGCCCGCTGCTGCTTTCCAGCCTTCTTGAACTCAATAACACACAGGAGGGTGTTCTCTACGCCGCATTCCGCATCGCTGACGATCAGGGTCTGCTTATGCTGGATCTTAAGGATTTAAAAGCCATGATTGCCTGGATGGCAGACAACGCCAAGAAATTGCGCAGCGAATACGGAAACCTGGCGCCCGCCAGTATAGGCGCCATCCAGCGTGGCCTTATGGTGCTTGAGGAACAGGATGGCGACCGGTTTTTCGGCGAGCCGGTTGTTCAGATAAATGATCTGATGCACGTCGATTTTTCAGGCCGCGGCGTGATAAGCCTACTGGATGCGACCCGCTTGTATTCACAGTCCCCCAGGGTATACACTGCATTTATGTTGTGGATTCTTTCCGAGCTGTTTGAACAGCTTCCTGAGCAGGGAGATTCGGATCGTCCGCGCATGGTGCTCTTCTTTGATGAGGCCCATCTGATTTTCAACAATGCTCCCAAACCGCTTCTCGATAAAGTGGAGCAGGTTATAAGGCTTATCAGATCAAAAGGTGTTGGTATCTACTTCATAAGCCAGAGCCCAACCGACATTCCGGAAACTGTGATGGGGCAACTCGGTTTGAAAGTTCAGCACGCACTGCGGGCATTTACTCCAAAGGATAGACAGGCGGTTAAAACTATTGCGGCCAATTTCCGAACCAATCCTGCTTTTGACACGGAAACTGCCATTACCGAACTTGGCATAGGTGAAGCGCTCGTTTCAACCCTGGATGAGAAAGGTACTCCCCTCCCGGTAAGGCGCACCCTGATTGCCCCGCCCCAATCGCAAATCGGCCCGATCTCTCCAGAAGAGCACAATGAATGCATGAATCGCTCACCTTTACGCGGTCGTTACGATATTCCTGTCGACCGTGAATCAGCATACGAACTTCTCAAGAAACGTGCTGTTCAGGAGACCGCTCAGGCTGCTGCACCGCCTTCTCCGAAACCTGCCGCCCAGGGTAGTACACGCCAGTCAATAACCGAGGCTTTTATCAAAAGTGCAGCCCGGTCAATTGGCAGCCAGATCGGAGGCCGGATTATTCGCGGGGTTCTTGGATCAGTCTTCGGTGGTCGTCGATAATGAGAAGCTCCGCTCACCTTAAATTAATATCCGGCCTGTTACTCAATGTCTTATAATTGCGGGTAGAACTGAAGATAAGGAAAGCTTTGAATTTCTCGAATATAGGTCTGCGGGTAATGGGTTTTGGCATTCGCAAGAATACAATCCAGCCTTTGTCAACGGCGACATATCCGCATCCATTAGGATGTTGACAGCCCCAAAGGATTAATAGTCACGAAGCTTTATACAGCATCCGCCTGTATGATACCTGTCGGATATCCGGGGGCGTTGCTATGTCACCATAAAAATTTCTTGCGATATGCCAAAACCCATTACCCTGACAGACCTTTTAATAATAGGTTATAAAAAGCTCTCGATAAGGTTTTTCAGTTATCATTTCATTGCTTTCTCATCGTTTTCTATCTCGTCAAGAATTTTGAACACATATCTTACAGGCCAGTCAGCAACTGCACCACTCAACGCTAACGATACAGCTGCGGCCTCCAGAATTTCCTGACGACTTACACCCAAGCCAGCGGCACTGCTGACATGATATTCAATTCAGCCATAGCAGGCTTTTGATATGCTGATTCCAAGGGCAATTAGCTCTTTATATTTCTGAGAAAGAGCACCGCTTTCGAGAGCATCCGTTTCAATCCTGCTCATATCCTGAAATGTTTTGATTCCGCTCTTTTGCATTTGTAAATTATACTTTTGTCTCAATTTTCTTGTTTCTTCTGTGTCATGAAACATAATAATCTCCTTACTCCTTATCGTTCATTATGTCGGCTATCATCTCTTAAAAACTGGTTGTTTATTAGCATAATGATAAGCAGGAATCAAACCTGTTTAAAACCGGTAAGTGGTCGGATAAGGTTTTTAATTCCAAATATCCGAAACAGTATGATTCTGCTTTATGTTAAGGCAAAAACAGTGTAGTAATAACAGAGTTTTTGAGCAGGATTTTTTATACATTTTCCATTTTACAGTATGCTGATCTAATATGAGAATTGCCGTTATTTCAGATATACACAGCAACATGGAGGCCTTTACCAGGGTTCTGGAGGATGCCGACAGGTCTTTTGTTGATTACATGGTCTGCCTCGGGGACGTCATCGGCTACGGCCCTGAGCCGAATGAAGCTATCCGCCTCATTAGGGAACGGAAGATACCGACTGTAATGGGAAACCATGAGCTGGGTGTAGCCGAATGCGATTACATGGATAACCTGAATCCCATTGCATGCAAATCATTGCAGATTAATATTGAAATGCTTTCCGAAGAATCTTTGTCTTTCGTGACCGGCCTTGAATATTTTTTAGTTTTACATGGCTCCCGCTTTGTTCACGGCTTTCCTCCTGATTCTCCAACAACATACTCGTTTGAAATTTCGAACGTAAAAATGAAGAGCTTTTTCGGTCAATATAAAGAAAGACTCTGTTTTACAGGCCATACCCATAACCCGGAGATAGTTGAATTTGATGGCGATTTTGTTATCCGCACCCTGCTGAAGAAAGGAGTAACAAAACTCGACAAAGGTAAGCGCTACATAATAAATGCCGGAAGCGTGGGGCAGCCAAGAGACATAAACAACAAGGCAAAGTATGTAATATGGGATATGGCAAATGATTACATCGAAGTAAAACATATCTCTTATGATACCGAGTCTGTTGCAGGTAAAATAATCAGGGCGGGTTTGCCTTCAATAAATGCGACAAGGCTTATGTAGGCGTATATTTAACCGAAAAAAATTGCTTTTAACCATAAAGTTATTTAAACACTATTTTGATAGTTACGGCAAACTTGAACCCTCGAATCCCGGACCCCTTTCTCCCGGCTAATTGAGATAAGAATTATAAGGAGAGCTTTGATATAAAATGAGTACAGAACCTAACAAAATAATATATTCGATGATAGGGGTGAACAAGTTTTATGACAAGAAGCCCGTTTTAAAAGATATCTATCTCTCCTATTTCTACGGCGCAAAGATCGGAGTTCTTGGCCTGAACGGTTCCGGCAAGAGTTCTTTGTTAAGGATACTGGCAGGAGTCGACAAGGAATTTATCGGCCAGACGATCCTGACCCCCGGGCATACCATAGGCTTCCTGGAGCAGGAACCGAAGCTCGATGAAAACAGAACCGTGAGGGACATAGTTGAGGAGGGAGTGCAGGAAACGGTCAACCTTGTCAATGAATATAACCTGATAAACGAAAAATTTGCGGAGCCTATGTCCGATGAGGAAATGGACAAGCTGATCAAGCGCCAGGGTGAGGTGCAGGAAAAGCTCGATGTTCTCGATGCATGGGATCTTGACTCGAGACTTGAAATGGCCATGGATGCGCTTCGCTGCCCTCAGGGAAGCACTCCCGTGAAGATCCTGTCGGGAGGCGAAAAACGGCGTGTGGCTCTTTGCAGGCTGCTTCTTCAGAAACCGGATATTCTGCTTCTTGACGAACCTACAAACCATCTTGATGCTGAGTCTGTGGCATGGCTTGAACACTATCTGCAGCAGTATGCAGGTACAATAATTGCTGTAACGCATGACCGGTATTTCCTCGACAATGTTGCCGGATGGATTCTTGAGCTGGATCGCGGGCAGGGAATTCCATGGAAGGGTAACTATTCCTCGTGGCTGGATCAGAAGCAGGCAAGACTTCAGCAGGAAGAAAAAACAATCAGCGAGCGGCGGAAAACGCTGCAGAGAGAACTTGAATGGATAAGAATGTCCCCGAAAGGGCGCCATGCAAAATCGAAGGCGCGTATAAGTTCTTATGAGGCGCTTCTTGGTCAGGAAGGTGAAAAAAGGTCAAAGGATCTTGAAATTTATATTCCGCCCGGTCAGCGCCTCGGGAACCTTGTAATAGAGGCTCAAGATGTCTGCAAGGGATATAATAACCAGCTTCTTGTAGAAAATATGACCTTCTCCCTTCCACCTGGAGGTATCATTGGTATCATCGGACCAAACGGGGCGGGAAAGACAACGCTATTCAGGATGATTGTGGGGAAGGAAAAGCCGGATTCGGGTACAATAAGAACAGGAGAAACTGTAAAACTGGCTTATGTTGACCAGAGCCGTGACATCCTGAATCCAGATAAAAGCATATGGGAGGTAATTTCGGACGGACGGGATTCTGTTACGCTTGGAAACAGAGAGGTAAATTCCCGCGCCTATGTTGCAAGGTTTAATTTTTCCGGCACGGATCAGCAGAAAAAAGTAGGATTGCTCTCCGGCGGAGAGAGAAACAGGGTTCATCTTGCGCGCATGCTGAAAGAAGGCGCTAACGTGCTTCTTCTTGACGAGCCGACAAATGATCTTGATGTAAATACAATGAGGGCTCTTGAGGAAGCCCTTGAAAACTTCGGAGGCTGTGCGGTTGTCATAAGTCACGACAGGTGGTTCCTTGATAGAATTGCAACTCATATCCTTGCTTTCGAGGGAGACAGCCTGGTGGTCTGGTTCGAAGGGAACTATTCCGAATATGAAGCAGACAGAAAGGCGCGACTAGGTGCTGCGGCCAGCCAGCCGCACCGGATTAAGTACAGGCAACTCACGAGAATATGACTTAACGTTATGATAGGCTGTAGCCTGTTAGCCTGTTAGAAAAAATGAGTGGAGTGTAACCTGATGCGGTTATCAAACAAAAAAGATAAAATCAGAGACTTGATTTGATCAATTATTGACTAACAGCCTTCAGTCTTCAGTCTAAACAACCTTATTGAGAAACAAATATGAAGCATAAACTTTCTCATTTATTAACGGCATTTATTGTTCTCCTGATCACCCTCTGCCCTTTCCCCTGTTTCGGGGATAGGATACCTGTCGCTGCAAGTATCTTTCCTGTTGCCGATATGGTGAAACAGGTTGGCGGAGATTATGTTGAAGTTATTTCTGTTATTCCCCCGGGAGCAAGTCCTCACACATATGAGCCGAAACCAAGCGTTTTGAAAAAATTATCTTCAGCAAAAATATTCTTCATGATAGGAGCAGGGCTCGAATACTGGAATGAAAAATTCGTTAAAAGCGCCGGGAGCGGGGTCATGAAAGTTGTTCTTTCTGATGGAGTTGACCTAATCCGTGAAAAAGAGCACCATCATCAAAAAAAAGCCGGAAAACCTTATTCCGGAGATACATTTGCAAATCCCCATATCTGGCTTGATGTTGAAATAGCAAAATCGATGGTGAAAAGAATTGTTACAGCTCTTGCCTCCCTTGATAACGGGCATGCCCAGTACTATGAAGAAAGGGGAAGTAAATATATGGCCGAATTGGACAGCCTTGACCGGAATATATATGAGGAGACAGGGCGTTTCAAGATTAAGAAGTATGTAACTTTTCATCCGGCCTGGGAATATTTTGCGAGACGCTACGGCCTGGAGAGTGCCGGATTTATTGAAGCTGTCCCCGGAAAAAATCCGACACCCCTTGAAATAAAGCGTATCGTAGAAAATATTAAAAATCACGGGGTAAAAGCCGTATTTGCCGAACCCCAGTTTAATCCGAAAACAGCCGAAGTAATAGCTGCAGAAGCCGGGATTAAAGTGCTGATGCTTGATCCGATGGGAGGGATAGGAATAAAAGAACGGGAAAGCTATATTGACATCATGAAATACAACCTTAAAATTTTCCGGGAGGCAATGCTGTGAATAAGCAGGCAGCGGGATATGAAAAACCTGTTATTGCCGAACTAAACGATGTCTGGGTCGGTTATAACGGAAAGTGGGTTTTAAAATCGATCTACCTGGATTGCCGTGCGAGTGAAATCCTTGGCATAGTCGGCCCGAACGGAGCCGGAAAATCGACACTGCTCAAGGTTATTATAGGGCTTATTCAGCCTAACAGGGGAAGTGTTTCCCTATTTGGAAAGAAACCCGGGAAAGAGGCTAGGCTTGATGTCGGGTATCTTCCCCAGATATCAAATGCCGAAAGATCATTTCCGGTGACAGCCCTTGACGTTGTCATGATGGGAATTTACAGCCGGATAGGCCTGTTTAGACGGCCAGGCCGCAAAGAGAAAGAGATTGCGCTCGATATGCTTTCAATGGTCAAGATGGCTGAACATGCCGGACGGCCTTTCGGGGTTTTGTCCGGAGGACAGCAGCAGAGAATAAATATTGCCAGGGCTCTTTGTTCAAATCCGAAACTGCTGATGCTCGACGAGCCTTCAACAGGAGTCGACAGCGTTGCCCAGGAAGATTTTTATCTTCTGCTGGCGAAATTAAGGGATGAAACAGGACTTTCTGTTATTATGGTTTCTCATGATATCGGCGTCATAACATCTCATGCGGACCGGGTGGCCTGCCTTAATATTGAGGTTCACTATCATGGAGAGCCTGATTCGTGCATTTCAGATGAAGTTATGGAAAAAGTTTTTGGAAAGGACTTGAAGATAATGGTTCACGATTCAAAATGTGCGACCTGCCACATGAGGCATGAGGATGTATGATGGAAATACTTCATTTTGAGTTCATGCAGAATGCCTTTATGGCGGGAATTATCCTCAGCATAGTGCTTGCTGTTGTCTCTTTTTTTGTAGTTCTGAAGCGTTACTCCTTTATCGGAGTCGGCGTCGCTCATTCAGCATTCGGAGGAGTTGCCCTCGGTTCTCTGATAGGAATTTCCCCGACTCTGACAGCCCTTGGTTTCGCGATTATCATTTCAAATGCGATAGGTTACATCGCAAGGCGGGAAAAGCTCAGCACGGATACTGCGATAGGCATCTTTTTTGCGCTTGCCATGGCTCTTGGAGTAATCTTCATAGGCTTGTCCGACAAATATAATACGGATCTTTTCGGCTATCTTTTCGGCAATATACTCGCAATCACCCGCACAGACATCGCTGTTGTGGGAGGACTTGGTACACTTGTTCTTTTTGCATGCTACTTCTTTTTCAAGGAATTGCTCTTTGTGGCATTTGACAGTGAAGTCGCCTTTGTAAGCGGAATTCCCGTGGTCTTTCTGGACCATTTTTTTCTTACGATTTTAGCCCTTGCAATTGTTATAAGTATTAAAATCGTTGGAATTGTGCTTGTTTCGGCGCTTCTTGTCATTCCGGGCGCGGCTGCATCACAGGTTACGGAGCGTTATTCTTCAATGATTGCCGTCTCAATTGGAGTCGCGCTGGTATCCACAACCGGGGGGTTGATTATTTCATATTATGCGGATCTCGCCTCAGGCGCCACTATCGTCACATTAGCGTCATTTATTTTCTTCATCATGGTTGGTGCGGGGAGACTCAGAAAAAAATAACAAATCAACGCTTCCTGATGCAGGAAGCTTCAAATATGGTCAAATGGTATATTGACGAACGCTACACCTTCAACTTGTTTTAAGTCTGATAAATTTTGGATCATGGATCATCTCCCGCGTATCTTCCCAAGAGTAAATACTATAGTGAATTTCAAAAACATATTCCGGTAACTTCATTTCCCGCTACAAGGGAGCAAACCAGTCCCTAAACCGGTCGTCGGAGAAATTTAAAATACGCTGCATCAGTTCCATGAGTTTTCTGGTCACTGGCCCGGGAGATTCAAGGGTTCTGTCTTCAAAGCGGGCTACAGGCAAAATTTTGACGCCCGTATTGCACAGAAATATCTCATCCGCCCTGAAGAGATCCTCAGACATGAGCGGCTCTTCAGAAGCTCGGATGCCTACGGCGGAGGCGGCCTGCAGGATGGAAAGGCGTGTGATGCCGGAGAGTATCCTCCCAAGGGGCGGTGTTTTGAGAACGTCGTCTTTTACCAGGAACACTGATTCAACGGAACCTTCAGCGAGAAAACCTTCCGTCCCGGTCATTAGGCCAACATCAAATCCCCGGAGATTCGCATCTCTACGCGCCAAATAACCGTTCAGATAGTTGGCGCAGGCTTTAGCCTCAACCGGAACCGTATTGTCGTGGAGCTTGTGCCATTTCGAGATGCATGCTGAAACCGGCCCGGTATTATCCAGACCCAGTTCATCGCTTGATGGGATGGTGAAGACAGCCACATCCAGTTTAGAGTTAAGGACAAGCTGAACTACGGCCTCCTCGCCCCAGTAAGCCATTATTTTCACCAGGCCGCGCCCTATATTGTTTGCCCTGATCGTTTCGGCCACTGCTTCAGCAATCTGTCGGGTGGAGTAACCCATTTCCATTCCAAGAAGTTCGGCGCTTCTCATCAGCCGATTAAGATGCATATCCATTCTGAAAGCAACCGTGCCTCCGGGGCCTTTGTGGGTGCCGAAGATTTCAAATATTGCAGAACCCCGGCTTAAGGCGTGTGAGAGAATAGGCACTTTCGCTTCAGGCCAGGAAATCATCTTACCGTTAAGCCAGACGCTCAAATGATCATACATCCGGACCTCCTTTTAATCGACGGAGTTTTTATTTTTCTACACCGGTCACTTGAAGCATCGTCGCCTTTTTCAACACCTCAGGCGGTATCATATGCATCATCCCCAAATCCTGTTGCTGTTTCCATGATTGACCTCGGTATTTTTCCTCTGATAAAAAGTAAAAATAAGGCCACTCTGTCAAATTATTTATTGACGCCCCGGATACTTCTCATCGTTTTTTGGGAACAATTTCGATCCAGTAATCGTCCGGATCATTTATAAAGTAGATTCCCATGGCTTTGTTTTCATAACATATGCAACCCATTTTTTCATGTAGGGTATGGGCGCCTTCAAAATCGTCAACAGTAAAGGCCAGATGGAATTCGTTATCACCGAGGTTGTAAGGTTCCTGTCGGTCTCTGAGCCAGGTCAGTTCGAGCTGGTGCGGCGTCCGGCCGTCGCTTAAGAAAGCAAGTATAAAACTTCCATCCGGCGCTTCACGCCTTCTGGCTTCAGTCAGTTCCAGCGCTTTTTTATAGAAATCGAGACTTTTTTCCAAATTTATTACGTTAAAATTGTTATGAGCAAAAGTAAATTTCATAAACGGATTTCCTTTCCGGTATTACCGGCAGCCAAGGGGATTTTTTGATTCGGCCGTTATCAGTCTTCAAAGCCGGCCTTAACTTTTAATATTGATATTAATTCATTCCTCGGAAAATAACAGCATCTGTCAAAATATCATCTTGCTGATTTTTTCCAGTCCAGAGATGAGGCGTCTATTTCATCAAACTGGTCTGTCTTGTCGGAGTCAATATCTAGTACAGCTTCTATTTCCCCTATCCGGTTATGAACCGGAACCACGATTTCTGATTCTGAACCTGAACGCTGAACGGGAATCATAGGCGATGTGGCCCTGGAACCGTTGCACATCGGGGACAATGACCGTTTTGCCGCCGCTGATTCCGGCCCAGCAGACACAGCTCTCTTTTTCAAAACCTGACAGGCGAGACTACCCTGATATGGTCCCACCGTCAGTTCACCATCCAGAAGCCGGTAAAAACCGCACTAGAAGTAATGATCAAAGTTGTGATAGAGCAATTCGGCAGCAGTAGTCATATAAGCGATCGGATCATTGGTCTTCAAAAAAAGCTCTTGAAGCTCTTGAAGCTGTTTGTGGACCTGCTCATACAATTATCTTTTATGTTCCTCGTACAGGCCTTTTTTTTGTCGTAAATTTTTCATGAGTTCCACTTGGCCATAACAGGATTGCTTCCGCTGTATGCTAAAAATTCACTCCATGCAACTGGTTCCTTATTTCCTCGGCACCCATCCTATATTTTCTTCATATAGTAGTTGTTTATCATCTTTTAACAACGCTGTCAACTTATATATTGATGAACGTCCCCTATTTAACCCCCAAACGCGGGTGAATTCAACTTCAAAGTACACCACTTGATCTAGTTGAATTCACATAAATAAATGCCGAGAACTTATTGTTTCTGAGAGAGAGTGTAGTCTGCCAGAAGGCTTCCTTTCCAGTAGGAATTGGATGGGTTTGAGAAATATGCCTTGAAAATGGCAAGGCTTTCTCTTCGTAATATACCTGAAATTATTGATATTTTACTTTCTTTGTATAAAGGTGACAGGCTTTTTTGATCAATTTTTGTTCCTCCTCCCATTGCGTCTTCATATGCATATACTATGTTTCCGATACCAGAGAGCAGGATGGCTCCAAAGCACATGAGACAGGGTTCCATAGTGCAGTAAATGGTTATCTTCTGCCTGTCGATTCCATCAAAATCTTTCCTTCCGGCAAGATTTCTCAATGCCGTGATCTCGGCATGGTCGACTTCGTTTGCCAAGTCTCCGGCGGTTCCTTTTCTTGTGCCTGTCGCCAGTATTTCATTTTTAAAAACAAGAATTGCGCCTACCGGAAATTCCCCTTCTTTAAGCGCCGTTTCAGCCAGTCCGAGCGCTTCTTTCATGTAATATTCGTGATTCATCTTAAAACTCCTTATTCTGGAATGATTCTGCAGATTGTGTCATCACAGGGACAACTTCCGTCAACCTCGTAGGCATATAATATTCTCGCTTCGGCTTCGGCCCTGTTTCCCGGTATTTCACCGAAAATGAATTTTCCGGAAAGCTCAAGAATCTCCGGTTTCGGGGGAATGGCCTCAAATCCGCTTGAAATTACTTTGCCTGTTGACCCGTCAAGTATATCCGCATCCATCCCGTTTGTAACAACTACAACGGGTATCTGGTAAGGGGCAACGAGCCTTGAAGCTGATAAGGCCGGGCGATGGCGTGTAATTATTGATCCAGGTCCATATTTGATTATCATTAACATCCGGTTTTCAATGGAAATAAGAAAATCGATTCTGATTATCGCTTTTTTTTCTCCTGCCCTGACCAAAAGCTCACGGCGCTGGGTTATATCAGACTTGTCATATAATTTTTCATTCACAAGAAGCCGGGCAATATTTTGCCTGTACCTCTCGTCGTGAGTATCTTCGATTGTCTCACCAGTAATGAAGTCGGTTGTTTTTCCGAGAATTAAATGATGCCCGTCCATTATCTTCCAATCAGATTATCTCAAATAGTTCTTTACAATCAGACATTGATGTGGATAATCCATATGCGCAGCAAAAAGGTTTTTTATATATCATTAATACAGGATATAAGGTTATGTCAATTCGTGAAGATTTTGAAAAACGTGAAGAAGGTTTCATGTCTCCTTTCGGATGTCTCAGCTCAAATTCAAAAGGCAGGATGAGAAAGGAAGAACCTTGTCCGATACGAACGGCGTTTCAGCGGGACAGGGACAGGATAGTGTATTGCAATGCTTTCAGACGATTAAAGCACAAGACACAGGTTTTTTTATCCCCTCTCGGTGATCATTACAGAACTCGCCTTACACACACCCTTGAAGTCTCAGAAATAGCAAGAACCATAGCCCGGGCAATGAGACTCAACGAAGATTTGACAGAGGCAATTGCACTGGGTCATGATCTAGGGCACACTCCATTCGGGCATGGCGGTGAGACTGCCTTAAAAGAGATATATTCTCCCAATTTTTCACACAATGAACAAAGTCTCAGGATTGTCGATTTCCTCGAAAACAAGGGTAAGGGTCTCAATTTGACTTACGAGGTCAGGGACGGGATTTTGAAGCATTCCAAAGGATATGGAAAAATAATTCCTGATGATCCAGAAGAGCAGGCATGCACGGTGGAAGGGCAGGTGGTACGAATTGCGGATATAATGGCATATCTGAACCATGATCTTGATGATGCGATAAGAAGCGGCGTCATACGATCAGGTCAGATTCCCCAGTCATGTTCGGTGCTTTTAGGGCAAACCCATTGCGATCGAGCTACAACGATGATAAAGGATCTTGTCTTTTCAACCAAAGTATCCGGCGGGAAACTTTCCCTTCAAATGAGCGACGATATATACGACGCCATGACAAAATTGAGAGAATTTCTTTATGATAATGTTTACCGTTCACATGAAGTTCATAATGAATTCGTGAAAGCAAAAAAGATCCTTTCGGAGCTCTATTCATATTTCGTAAAGAACGAAAAGATATTTCACAGAGAGCTCACCAATATGGAGATGGCAGCCATCTACCGTAAAAAGCATCTCGGGGAGGAGACTTACGAAAGAATTGTCTGCGACTTTATCGCAAGCATAACAGACCGGTACGCGCTCGATCTTTATTCCAAAATCTTTTTCCCTTCACCACTTGTCTGATGGCCGTGGAAAGCACCATGAATCCTGTGATTGAAAAAATAGGTTCCTGTGCAGAAAAACTTGCCCCTTTCACGGAAAAGCTGGAAGTTATATACGGGAAAATGGACGAAAAATATAATGAAGCAGCGAGTTATTACGGTTTTTTCTGCGGAGGATGTGAAAACAATTGCTGTTTTACCAGATTTTATCACCACACTTTTGTAGAATATTTATATATACTCAAAGGTTTTAAAACACTCGGATATGGCAGCCAGTCCGAAATCAGAGAAAAAGCTCTTCTGGTTTGCAGGCAAACTGCCGAACTGGAAAAATCCGGGCGTCCTATTCGCCTGCTGTGTCCTCTTAATTATGAAGGTCTTTGCGCCTTATATTCATACCGACCGATGATTTGCAGGCTGCACGGAATACCTCATGAATTAACCATACCGGGAAGGAAAAGGGTTCTAAGCCCGGGTTGCGGAGAATTCATGTCCCGTTGCGGAGAAAAAGAGTATGTCAATTTTGACCGGACACCTTTTTACTCTGAAATGGCCGGTCTTGAAAAAGAATTCAAAGCGGCTTTCGGTATTTCAGAAAGAATAAAGCTTACTGTTGCCGGAATGCTCGCCAATTGATTTGTGCAATCTGATTTAAAATCCCTCATTTTTCCAGTCCTTGAAAAAGGGGAAAAATGAGGGAGCACTGAATATCTTCTGTTATTTAGGCTGTTCCGTTTCCTGTGCAGGCGCCGCAGCAGGAGCAGGCGCCGCAGCCGGTTCAGGTGCACTTTGTTCTTTAGGCTTCTGGTCTTCATCCTGAAGGCTTCTTAGTTTTTCCATGGCCGCTTCTCTAGATTCCTTGGTAGAAGCTTCCTGTCCTTGCTGACTGCAGGCAAAAAGAAAAGCTAAACTGAAAACAAGAGCAAATAAAAGACAGCATGTTCTGAAAAAAGATTTTTTGTTTCTCATCGCGCGAAACTCCTTACCAAAATGTTGTTGGATAAAACCTTATCCCGATATAATTTTACAGCACACAAGGACCAAATGATTCATTTTAAATTTATCCATAATGATTGTACATAGTAAGCCCGCTCCCTGAAAAATAAGTTTAAAATATATAAAAGAACATGCAAATCAAACTATCGGACTTTCATCACAGATTATTAAACTGCTTTAAAAAACATATTTATTCATGCTATGCTAATAATAATATGAAATATTTAAGTCAAGACAAAACGATATGATAGAAACTTAAAACAAATGACAAAAGGAGCGGTATATTTTGAAAAAAAACAGAATTAGAGCCGGTCTTGTTGTTAAAGAAGATTCCAGGGCTGAAAAAAAGGCCGATGAGCTTGAAAAATGGCTTCGAAATAAAAACGTTGAGGTTGTAAGGAAAGAATATCTGCCTCCCGAACGGTTGCTTTCGGGCGGAAAGAAAACAAAAGCTCCGGGAGACCTTTTTTGTATTTTTGTGCTGGGAGGTGACGGAACTTTTCTTACCGCAGTCCGCTGGGTAGGGGATCAGGACATTCCTGTTCTCGGTGTAAAATTCGGAGAGGTCGGATTTCTTGCCGAAACATCCGAAGACAGTCTTTTTTCCGCAGCAGAGGCTGTATTAAGCAAATCTTTTTTAACAACTCCCAGGATGCGCCTTTTGGTGAAAGTTTCAAGAAACGGAAAAGAGATCATTAATGAAACGGTTTTAAATGATGTTGTTATCAACAAAGGAGCCCTTGCAAGGCTGGCTCACATAGAAACATACATCAATGATCATTATCTAACAACATACAGGGCTGACGGCCTTATTGTTTCAACCCCCACCGGTTCAACAGCCTATTCGCTGGCTGCCGGCGGGCCGGTTATTCATCCGTCCGTTCCGGCTATTATAATGACACCGATATGTCCTTTCACATTGACTAATCGGCCGCTGATAATTCCTGATACATCCGTTGTCAAAATCCGGCTGGAAAAACGATCATCTCATATGATGCTGACGTTTGACGGACAACAGGGCATAGAAATCAGCAACAGGGACACCATCATTGTTCAAAAAGCACTTAAGCCGATTAATATGATAGTTATTCCGGGCCAGGATTATTATGATGTGCTGAAAACAAAGTTAAGATGGAGCGGTGGCAGGGTATGAGACACACCGAGAGAGCTTTGAATATCTCCCATTCGTGTCTGGCATGGGTAATGGGCATTGGTATTTCGCAAGAAATTTTTAAGGAAACATCTCAACGCCCCCTGATTGTCAACAAAGAGACACAGGCAGAGACGAAATCGCGGTTCCGTAGGCGTATATACACTGTGGGGCTGCCCCGATTTCATGGGAGCGAATTTACTGCCGTTGGCGGAGTCTGAATCGCATTCTTGCGGAATGCCAATGCCCATTACCCATGCCAGACCCCTTAATTCGGATTGATAATGACTTTTAGCGATTCTTTACCATCCATTACCAGTTGAAAACCTTTTTCGATTTCAGATAGCAGGAGTTTATGGGTAATCAAATCGTCTGTCTTGATGGCGCCTGTAGTTATCAGATGAATCGCCTCATTTATATCGGGAGGTCCGCAATAGTAGGAGGTAAGAATCCGAATTTCCTTGGTCCAGAAATCGTTGATCGGAACTGTTACCTGTCGGGTGGGACCCGGTACCGCGAAAAAAACAACCGCACCTCCCTTATCCACATATTTCCATGCCTGCTCCACCGCCGATAAGGCAGAAGTACATAACATCACGACATCGGCTGATTGGCCGATTTCGGAACCCCGTCGTTCACAAACATCATTGGTAAAAATAATGGTAGTATCTGCACCGACCTTCCGGGCAAATTCCAATCGCTTTGAATTTATATCCGTTGCAATGACTCTGGCATCATTAAATTTTGCAAGTTCTATATGAAGTAAACCTGACATGCCGCATCCGAGTACCATGATTTTATGGCCTGTTTTCAAACCGGCCAGTCTTTGAGCCCTGATAACACAGGCAAGCGGCTCTATGAACGTGCTCTGATCATACGTCACGTTTTCAGGCAACAACCATGAACCGTTTTCTACGAGAATCTCGGGTACCAGGATATA
The DNA here is from genome assembly GCA_046485065.1 of Desulfobacterales bacterium. Lineage (GTDB taxonomy): Bacteria > Desulfobacterota > Desulfobacteria > Desulfobacterales > RPRI01 > RPRI01. Next base: position 66,711 of record JAWOHP010000085.1, read on the forward strand.
TTCGGCAAATCCGCCGGGCAGTCTTTCTTTAACTTCAGAGCATTGCGGATAGTGCTCATTTAAACAATAATGGCATTTCATGCAGGGCACTTTGGGTGTAATGAATACCCTGTCACCCGGCTTGAATTTTGTTACGGCTTCTCCTACTTCCGCTACCTGCGCACCGACTTCATGTCCTTGCACCAGCGGTGCCCTGGGAAGCCGGTACCATTCTACAACATCACTTCCGCAGATGCCGCAGGCCATCACCTTAACCAGCATCTCTTTGGGACCGGGGCTGGGTGTCGGAGCTTCCTCTATTCGAATATCCCGGTTATTGTACCACTTGGCGACTTTCATTAGAGTTGATTTTTTAGCGTATTGTAAAGATCAAAAGCTTTTTCAGGGGTCTCGCTGTCATGGACCACCGCCTTAACTGCCTGAATCATGGCGATTGGTGACTCGGCCTGGAAAATGTTACGACCCATGTCAACACCGCTGGCGCCCTGCCGGACGGCATTGTAGGCCATGGTTAGAGCATCCAGTTCCGGTATTTTCTTGCCACCGGCCATCACAATAGGCACCGGGCAGGAGGCACAGACGGTTTCAAAGTCTTTTTCCACATAGTAAGTTTTGATGTAATGGGCGCCCAGTTCTGAACAAATACGGGTGGCCAGCCTGAAGTAACGGGCATCGCGGGCCATTTCTTTGCCTACTGCTGTGACGGCAAGAGTCGGAATTCCATAGCGGGTGCCGATATCCACCATCTTTGTCATGTTGATAATCGATTGTCTTTCATACTCACCGCCGATGAACACCTGAACGGCCATGGCACAGACATTCAGACGGATCGAATCTTCGATATCCACGGCAATTTCTTCGTTCGAGAGTTCCTTAAGGATGCTGGTACCGCCTGACACGCGCAGAACAATCGGTTTTTGGGTGGAAGGCGGGACAATGCTTCTTAAGATACCACGGGTTAGCATCAACGTATCTGCGTAAGGCACGATAGGAAGAATATTGACGTCAATCCGCTCAAGTCCGGTTGTGGGACCTTGAAAATATCCGTGATCGATTGCCAGCATAACCGTTCGACCCGATTCCGGGTTAAAGATTCTGGCCAGTCTGTTTTTCATCCCCCAATCCAGCGAGTTTGATCCCTTCAGAAAAAACCCCTCTGTTTTTTGAGGTATATCCGTGTAATAGTGTTTTGCCTCTTTCATTTCGTCAATGTCAGGCATTTAATTTTCCCTTTTATTATAAGGATGCTTCAGTAACGGTAGTATTCAGGTTTAAAGGGCCCTTTAACCGAAACCCCTAGATAATCGGCCTGATCTTTTGTGAGCTTTGTCAGTCTGGCATTAAGCCTCGGAAGATGAAGACGGGCGACTTCTTCATCAAGAGTCTTCGGGAGAGTATAAACTTTCTTTTCAAATTTCTTTGTTGCGAGTTCGATCTGGGCAAGGCACTGGTTCGTGAAGCTGCTGCTCATGACAAAACTCGGATGTCCTGTGGCGCACCCTAAGTTAACAAGCCTTCCTTCAGCAAGCAGAATTATCGAACGGCCTGATTTCAATATCCATTTGTCAACCTGTGGTTTGACGGGTATTTTTTTGCATTTCGGACTGTTAATCAGGTAGCTGGTTCGAATCTCACTGTCAAAATGGCCTATATTGCAGATAATGGCTTCATCTTTCATCCTTTCCATATGCTCGCCTGTTATGACATCACAACAGCCTGTTGCGGTGACAAAGATATCTCCGGCCGGAGCTGCCTCTTCCATGGTCATAACTTCATATCCTTCCATGGCAGCCTGAAGAGCGCATATCGGATCAATTTCCGTGACGGCTACACGGGCGCCAAAGCCCCGCATCGACTGGGCGCACCCTTTTCCGACATCTCCATACCCGCAAATTACCACCATTTTGCCGGCGATCATGACATCGGTGGCGCGTTTAATACCATCAGCAAGAGATTCCCTGCATCCGTAAAGATTGTCGAATTTTGACTTGGTAACCGAATCATTCACATTGAACGCGGGAAAGAGGAGGTCGCCGGTTTTTGCAAGATGATACAGCCTGTGAACACCGGTAGTGGTTTCCTCTGAAACACCCCTTATTCCTGATGCTCTTTTCGTCCAGAAGCCTTTATCTCTTTCATAACTGTCTTTCAGGCGCTCGATGAGACATTTCATGTCCGGGCTGGAATATTCCCTGTCAAGTAACGAGGGATCTTTTTCAACCATGACTCCCTGGTGAACATAAAGGGTTGCATCTCCCCCGTCATCAACAATGAGGTCGGGTCCTGTTCCGTCCTGCCAGAGAAGAGCCTGTTCAGTGCACCACCAGAATTCTTCAAGAGATTCTCCTTTCCACGCAAAAACAGCGGCAGATCCTTTCTGTGCAATTGCAGCGGCAGCATGGTCCTGCGTTGAAAAAATGTTGCATGTAGCCCAACGGACATCAGCCCCGAGAATATTTAAAGTGTCTATAAGCATGGCAGTCTGAATGGTCATGTGAAGACTTCCCATTACTTTCATACCTTTTAGAGGCTTTTTGCGACCGTATTTTTCACGAATTGCCATGAGCCCGGGCATCTCCTTTTCGGCCAGCTCCATCTCTTTTATGCCGAAGTCGGCAAGAGAAATATCTGCAACCTTATAAGGAAGCGAAAGATCAAGCTCTGGAAAATTCTTCGATTTTTTCTTTTTAAATGGAACAAGCATGTTTTACTCCTGTTTTATAATCCTGCCTTTTCTCTTAATATATCAACCATGTTGGTTTTTTCCCAGGTAAATTCAGGTTCATTTCTTCCAAAATGGCCGTATGCTGCGGTTTTCCTGTATATCGGCCTCAGCAGGTCAAGGTATTCTATAATTGCGGCAGGCCTCAGATCAAAAACTTCGTTGATTATCTCCTTTACCCGCTGCTTCGGAATTACCCCCGTTCCTTTCATATCAATCATGATTGATACGGGTTTTGCGACGCCGATAACGTATGCAACCTGTATTTCACATCGTTTTGCAATACCTGATGCAACGATGTTTTTCGCTATATGCCGACCCATGTAGGAAGCGCTCCTGTCTACCTTCGATGGGTCTTTTCCGGAAAAGCAGCCGCCGCCATGGCTTCCCTGGCCGCCGTAAGTATCCACTATGATTTTCCGGCCTGTAAGTCCGCAATCGGCCATAGGACCGCCTATTACGAACCTTCCCGTTGCATTGATGTAATATCTTGTATCACCGTCGATCATATCCTTAGGAATGACTTTTTTTATTACCTCTTCGATTATGGCATCTCTCAGTTCATCGTGGCTTATGTCAGGTTTATGCTGGGCTGCAACCACTATTGCATCTACCCGCTTGGGAGTGCCGTTTAAATATTCGATTGTTACCTGTGTTTTCCCGTCCGGCCTTAAAAAATCAAGAGCTCCGTGCTTTCTGACATATGCGAGACGCTGGCAAAGCTTATGCGCGTACATGATTGGCATGGGCATCAATTCAGAAGTTTCATCTGAGGCATAGCCGAACATAAGCCCCTGGTCGCCCGCACCCTGTTCCAGGAAGAGCCCCTGGCCTATATTAACGCCCTGGGCAATATCAGGAGACTGATGATCAATGCTTGTTATAACCGAACAGGTTTTCCAGTCAAAGCCCATCTGGGAAGAAGAGTATCCGATGTCACGTATGGTATCACGGGCTATCTGGGGCATATCGACATAGCATTCGGTTGTTATTTCTCCCGCGATAAAAGCAAGGCCGGTTGTAACGAGTGTTTCACATGCGACCCTGCAGTTTTTATCCTGAGCCATTATTGCATCGAGTATGGAATCGGATATGCAGTCTGCTACCTTATCGGGATGTCCTTCGGTTACCGATTCAGATGTAAAAAAGAATTGTTCATCGCTCATCAATTGTCTCCTTTTCTTGTTAGCGCCAGGTATTTTCAAAAAGCTATTGATTAAATGCCCTGCGATCGCTAAGTGTTCAGTATCATATTGTCAATAAGTCTTGTTTTTCCGACCTTGACGGCAAGAGCCATAAGGGCCGGTCTGTCAATAATTTCCATATCGGAAAGGTTTTCAGAATCACATATTTTTATGTAATCTATTTCCGTATCGGGATATGATTTTATAATTACTGCTGCCTCATTAATTATCTTTGATGAATTTCTTTCTCCGCCCTGAAGAATTTCAACGGCCCTTGTTAAAGACCTGTATAAAGATAAAGCGTGTATTCTTTGCTCCGGATTAAGATAACTGTTGCGCGAACTCATTGCAAGGCCGTCTTTTTCTCTTACAATGGGGGCGCCGACTATTTCAATGTCGAAATTAAGATCCTTGACCATTTGCTTGATGACAAGGAACTGCTGGTAATCCTTTTTGCCGAAAACAGCATAATGTGGCTTTACGATATTAAAGAGCTTTGAAACGACGGAAGCTATTCCCCTGAAAAAAACTGGCCTTGACAGGCCGCAAAGATGATTCGGGATATTTTTCAGTTCCACAAAGGTTTGAAATCCATCTGGATACATCTCTTTTTCGTCCGGAAGAAAGGCTATATCAACCCCTTCTTTTTTAAGCAGATTCAAATCCATTTCAATATTTCTTGGATATGATCCGAAATCTTCACTCGGACCAAACTGAGCAGGATTGACAAATATACTTGAAACAACAATATCGGCTATCTCCCGGCCTTTTTTCATTAAGGAAAGATGTCCTTCATGCAGAAAACCCATTGTTGGAATAAAAGCGATAGATCTTCCCTCTTTTCGCAGCAGGTCGGAATAGCTTTGCATCTCTTTTATTTTATTGATTATTTCTATTATTTTGACCCTGCCTTAATAGGAAAATTATAAACCCTTTATCAGCTGTGAGGGTTTATCTTTTTTACGGAGGGGTATAATAAGCCTGTGAGTAATAAATGTCAATAAATGCAAGGTATTTATTTGGGGATTGTAGCAGTTGTCAAAATTCTATGCCATTTGAGATTGTTTGGATATGGGTGTGTACCCATACCCAAATAAAATGTATTTACTACAATCATTATATGGGTATCAGGGGAAAGATTTATTCCTGCGGCCCTCCCTTGGTAAGTTTTCGAAATAAATCCTTAGTTCCTTAAAACGCTCGATGCCTATGATAGCTCTTGTCTGAATCAAAAATTGAAGTCTTTCATTTGCAAGTGCAGACCTGGCATTTTCCAGCTTCTTGAACTGTCCTGTAATGGCACTCTCATTTGAACTTTTGTTTTCCAAAAGAGCGTTCAGCTCAAAACGCTCTTTTTCAACAATGCCCTTTAATTCAATCATTTTCCGTCCGCTTTCGACAAGAAGCTCATCAAGCCTCTGCTTCTCGTTTTCAGACAGATTCAGCTGTTTTGATATTTCAGGATCATGCCACCAATTTCTCTTAAGCCTCTCTCCTCCCATAGCATTTGCGGTTAAAGCAATTAGAACAATCAATAATACCGGGATTATTTTTCTTTTCATCATGATACGTATCCTTCCTTTTTTATGCCTGATAGAAGATCATCATCAATCGGTGGAATAACAAAATCTATAAAATCTTCATCGTAATCAATATTTTCATCGTCCGAAATAAAAAAATATTTCGCGGGAAGTGAGTTTTCAACAAGATTGTTTACTTCTGTCATTAAGATATCTTCGGAGTAAATCTCTGAATTTACTATGTTCGTTTTATTATAAAATAGAAGCTTTATTGAGTCGGAATGCATTGTAATAACAAAAAAAAGAATCATAATTGCTGTGGCAAAAGAAGTTCGCCAGCCGAACAGAGAATTTTTACCTGTTTTTTCATGAAAAACCATGCGGTTTTTTGGGGGAAGAACAAAACGTTCGGCAGTTTGTCTGAGTAATTTCAGATCCTGTTCAAAGTTCTCTAATTCAGCCCGGCATTCTGAACAACCAGATAAATGCTCCCTTTCCGAAGACAAAAGCTCCGATTCGTCGATAATCGCTTTATATATCTGTTCTTTATTCAAATGAGAATCGTTGCTTTTATTCACGGCATATTTTCCTTTAAAAGCTCTTTAACAGAACCGTCATCTCTGATCTTTTTCAGAGCCCTGTAAAGATGAGTCTTGACTGTGCTTTCATTTTTTTTAAGAGCCATTGATATTTCCTTTATCCCAAGCTGATCAATAAATCTCAATAAAAACACTTCTTTTTCAAGATATGAGAGCCTGTTTAAAATGGCTTCAAACTGTTTCCAGAAGTTTTGCCGTATTACACTTTCAAGAGGTCCGGATTCAGCGCCTGTTTCATACTCATTTTCCTGCTCACTTTCAGTATTTTTATCGGAGAGTACTCCGAAAAAAGATATGAAACGTTTTTTTCGCTGAAAATCCCTCACCCTGTTAACAGCTATTGAAAAAAGCCAGCTTTTAAATAAAGAAAAGTCCTTTAAATTCTTAATGTTTTTTAAAACCTGTATAAATATGTCCTGTGTGACATCTTCGGCATCCATGCCTGACCGGATTCGGTAATAGACCATTTTGTAAATAGTATTGTAATAAAGATCCGCAAGTTGATCAAAAGCATTGGGATTTCCGGCAACCGCCATCTCGGCCAGGATGACTGTTTGAGACTTGCGATCCTGGCCGGAGTACGGGTATTTTTCCTGATTCGGTAAATGCATGCTCTATAATACCCGTTACCACGCCGGATGTCCATAATTAAAGCCATCTATCTTGAATGATGAAAGAGTATATGCATCCCCGGAAATACCAGCGGGGGAGGCGGGAACGGCGGCAGAATAAGCGGTACTAACACCGTGGATCTTTTAAATGAAATATCGTCATAATAGTAATGGCGCCTGTCGCGTCTTTCTATTCTGTCGTGCTTATGGCGGTAAATGTGCCTTCTATCCAGATCCCGTCTTCTTTCAAGCATCGTGCGTTCCCTGTTTGATAATCGTCCGTCACGCAACGCCCTTTCTCTTTGCCTATCTATTCTATCCTCCTGTCCCGAATACCTTTTTTCAATTCTTCCTGCCTGTGATTCAACTGCGCCTAACAAAACAATGGCCATAAGAGTAACAATAAATATAGATAGATTTTTCATATGCCCTCCTTTGTTCGTGCATCGAACATCGAAATTCGATTTCAGATGTTATTTGGTTTGTCTGCCAAAACACAAACAAAGCGACAGCTTTATTTTTTGGCAGCCTTTTAACTCCTATAGACGAACGGAGGGTTCAAATTGTTTACTTGTTCCAGGAAAAAAGTGCGGCTCCGACAGCAATTGATATTGCTGTCATGAAAACGAGAACGGCGAGTTCGGTTGTAACATCGGCAAGTCCTGCGCCGTCATTCATGACCTTCCGGACGGCTGAAAGCATGTGTGTCAAAGGAAACAGCTTGGCAGTTAATTTCACCCAATGAGGTGAGCCTTCAAGGGAAAACCAGACTTCTGATAAAAACATCATGGGCCATGTAATGAAGTTAACAATACCGCTTGTAAATTCTTCGCTTGTTCCTCGTGCCGCTATAACAAGTCCGTATGCGCTGAGGCATATGCTTCCCATAAGGAAGATAAGAAAAAGGTCAAAATAAGATCCCTCGACCTTGAATGAAAAAAACAGGTTGCATCCTATCCAGACAGCGGCAAGGGTAAACATGAGTATGAATATTCGTGAAAGAATCTGGGCGGACAGATATTCAAAAGCTGTGAGGGGAGTTGCGTTAAGGCGCTTTAACACACCTGTTTTACGGTAACGGACTACCACATATCCGACTCCCCACAGGGCGCTGAACATCATGTTCATTGCAAGAATACCCGGGAAAAGCCAGTCGATATATCTTATCTCACTTCCCCTGATTTCCATTTTCTCAGCAATGTTTTTGCTTTCCGGCAACAGGCTTGCCTTAAACAGCTTTTCAACTATATACCCTTTTGGAGAAGTATTGCTAACCCAGTATTCATGGGATGGTGAACCGGCTTTTGCAAGAAAGTCTATCTTATGGTGTTTCAGCCTTTCGGCTCCTTCTTCAAAAGATGTAAAACCGATGAATTTGATAAACCGGATTTCCTTGAATCCTGAGGGAAGATCAATATCATTCATGGATACTATTTCGGATTGATAAGGAAAAACACCGACTTTATATTCGGCATAATCTTTCCCGCCGAAGATGATTCCGAAACCTGCTACTATTAAAAATGGAAAAAGAAAGTTCCATCCGAGAGCGGACCTGTCTCTGAAAAATTCAAGATTCCTGGCATGAAGAATAGCCCAAAGTCTTTTAAAGCTCATATCTATTCTCTAAGTTGCTTTCCTGTTAAATTTAAAAATACATTTTCAAGATTTGGGGAACGGACGATCATTTCAGTTAAATCTGCATTTTCAGACAGCAGTTTGTCAAGGCAGGAATTTATGTCGGTTGTTCTTATTTCAATCCTGCCGTTTATCTCCCGAAAGCGAAAAGGAAGCGAAGAAAGAGGGCTTTTTATGCTGGTTCTCGGAAGAATTACGGTAACACCTTCGCAATGCTCTTTTATCAGCTGACCGGGAGTTCCGCTGGCTATTATTCTGCCGTTATCCATTATTGCTATTTCATCACACAGGCGCTCTGCCTCTTCCATGTAATGTGTTGTCAGGATGATTGTATTCCCTCTTTCTTTAATTTTTTGAACAATGCTCCAGAGATTCCTTCTCGCCTGAGGGTCTAACCCTGTCGACGGCTCATCTAAAAACATAAGCTCGGGCTTATTGATCATGGCAAGGGCAAGCATAAGCCTTTGTTTCTGGCCTCCCGATATCCTGTCATTGAGCCGTTTCTGGATGTCTCTTAAATTGCATATATCGATGATTTCCTCAATATCTGCAGGGTTGTTGTAAAGATTTTTGAATGTATTTAAGGTTTCACGAATTGTTAAGGATGAGAGAAGAGTGGTCTGCTGAAACTGTATTCCGACTTCCTGTTTGAACAATGCCGATCTCGGTTTTCCTTTATAAAGAATCTCCCCTGAGGTCGGAGGAATGATATCCTCAATCATTTCGATTGTTGTGGTTTTCCCAGCCCCGTTCGGGCCTATGAGTCCGAAGCAGATTCCCTGGCGGATTGAAAAACTGATATCATCCACCGCGATAATCTCTTTATATTTCTTAACAAGATTTTTAATTTCAAGCAACGGGGTCATGGACATAATTCAATAACTCTTTGTTTCTATGAAAAAAGTTGGTAACTAATAATTCATCACATAGCGCCGGAGTTTAGAGAAAGCGTCTTTCCGTGTCAAGGACAGAATAATTCAAACAATTTCGGTATACAGGTAAACTAAATGTATTTACATTGACAATATTGCTTTTGCGAATTAAGTTCACTCCTTACAGGAAGAATTGGGAGTATGTTAAAGCTGCCTAAAATACTTCGGTTTATTGTCTATCGATCATGAAGCAGGAACCATAAATCAGGAATTACATATATTCTATGATACCCATAATTTCAATAGTCGGCAAATCGGAATCGGGCAAGACAACCCTTATTGAAAAACTGATTCGGGAGCTGAAAAAAAGAGGTTACAGGATAGGAACCGTTAAACACGCCCTGCACGGTTTTCAAATCGACAGGGAGGGAAAAGACAGCTTCAGACATAAAGCGGCAGGGGCAGATACGGTTATAGTTATCTCTCCCGAAAGTATCGCCATGGTTAAAAACGGCGGAGACGGAACTCTCGATTCAGTCGCAGGATATTTTTCAGACATCGATCTTGTAATAACCGAAGGATACAAAAGAGAAAAAAAGCCGAAAATCGAGGTCTTCAGAAAGGAAAGGCACAAAGAGCCGCTCTGCCGGGATGACGACAATCTGATCGCCCTTGTCACGGATGACGATATTGACCTTTCTGTCCCGAAATTCGAACTTGCCGATATAAAAGGGCTTGCCGATCTTATTGAGAAAAAATTTCTATGAACAGCGATTTGGTAACCTCTTTAAAGGACTGGTTTGCCGGTTATGTTTCCCGTTTCTACACAAATGATCCCGAATACAACCGTCCAATAAATTTGAAAGAAGAACATACAAAGAGAGTTTGCGGCAATATAATAATGATCGGTAATGAGATTGGACTTTCTCGTGAAGATCTTATCACCGCTGAGATAATTGCACTGTTTCATGATGTGGGAAGGTTCAGGCAGTATGAGATTTACCACTCTTTTGTTGATGCTCTTTCTGAAAATCATGCAAAACTTGGCTTAAGGCAGATTAGTGTCCGCAAGGTTTTTTCGGGGTTACCAAAAAACAGGAAGATATTGATATCAAAAGCCATAGCTTATCATAACGCTGCTTCTCTTCCTGATGGCGAAAATGAAAAAACTCTTTTATTCATAAAACTTATACGGGATGCCGATAAGCTTGATATATGGAAGGTTTTTCTGGATTATTACATGGAAAAACGTCACAATGACGCTATTGTCTTGGGGCTTCCCGACAAGCCCTTGTATTCAGACAAGATTATTGAATCTATTCAAATGCGGGAATCCGCGAAAATGAAAGATTTAAAAACCTTGAATGATTTTAAGCTTCTCCAGATAAGCTGGGTATTTGATATAAATTTTATACCGTCATTCAGAGCCTTAAAGAACAATAATTTTATTGGCATGTTAGAAGAAACACTTCCGAAGGTCAAAGAGATAACCGGCGCGGTAAAAATTGCCCGCGATCATGTAGATTTTAATTTGAAAAATCCTTAGAAAAAGGCCTTTGAATAAAATCCAGTTGTAACCAGGTGCAGGGAAAAACGATACGATATGTTATACTCTTTTACGGGGATAATTCTGGCAGGCGGGCTTAATACCCGTTTTTCAGGCGCCAACAAAGCGTTAATGCAAGTTGGAGGAAAGCAAATTCTTGATCGTATTTACGATGTTTTCAGTAATCTATTTGAAGAAATTATCCTTGTTACTAATGATCCGGTTAAATATATCGGATGGGATTTAAAAATAGTAACGGACATTTATCCTTATAGAAGCTCTCTTACAGGCATCCATGCAGGTCTTTTTTATTCAACAAAACCCTATTCCTTTATTACGGCCTGCGATACGCCTTTCCTGAACAAGAAACTTATTGAAGCTATTATTTGTGCTGTCGAACCACAAACAGATATTGTTATTCCTGAAACTTCTACAGGTTTAGAGCCTCTTTGTGCTGTATATTCAAAAAGATGTCAAAAGCCGATAGAAAATCAGATTGAAAAACAGGAATTTAAAATTGACAAGTTTTTCAATAAGGTGAGGGTGAAAAAAATATCGGACAGGGAATTACGCGCAAAAGATCCGGAGCTGGCATCTTTTTTTAATGTTAACACGCCCTCTTCGCTTGAAAGGGCAAAAGAACTAACAGAGGAGAAAAAATGAATCTTGCCGTCCTCATTGAAAAAATAAAAAAACATACGGATTACAATAAGGTGGGCATGATATTATGTCACAACGGAGTAGTAAGGGGGACTTCCCGAGATGGTCGCAAAGTATCGGGGCTTAAAATAGCGGTTGATCATGCGAAACTGAAACAGATTATTGAAGAAAACAAAAAAATGCCCGGTATTATTGAAATTCTTGTTGAGATCTCGGAAGATAAAGATCTTATAGTAGGAGAGGATGTCATGTTTCTTGTTGTTGCAGGAGATATCCGTGATAATGTGATTACGACTCTGAATGATACTCTTAATGCAATCAAGACAACCGTAACGAAAAAGACCGAGTTTTATTTATAAAGGAATCATACAATGCCTTCTTTTACTCATATTGACGAAAAGGGCAATGTGCGGATGGTTGATGTCACTGAAAAAGAACCAACAGACAGAAAAGCCGTTGCACAGGGTGTTATCTCAATGAATCCGTCTACTTTCAGGATGATAAAGAACCGGAAGGTAAAAAAGGGGAATGTTCTTGAAACTGCCAGGATTGCCGGAATAATGGCTGCGAAAAAGACATCGGACCTTATACCAATGTGCCATCCTTTAAAGCTCACCCATGTGGCTGTTGATTTTTATCCTGAGGAAAGCTCAGGGAGCATAAGAATCGAATCATCTGTAAAGGTCTTCGGCCAGACAGGAGTTGAAATGGAGGCTCTGACCGCAGTTTCTGTGGCTGCTTTAACCATATATGATATGTGCAAATCATATGACAGGGAAATGACCATTTCAAATATATGCCTTCTTGAAAAGGAAGGAGGGAAGAGTGGAAAATTCGTCAGAACAAAATAGGTGATATTTTACAGTCATGCATGTCAAATCATATATTTTATTAATCTGTTTGTTTTTGGCAGCACTGATATGCGGATGTGCCCCGATAATTCACAGACCGCCGGAAGAGATAGCGGTGCTTCAAAAATTGCAGGTTTCCGAATATCCCGAGTTTGTTGATGACACAAATTATGTCAGCCTCCCAGACAGCATACAGCAAAGCCTCTTATATCTTAAGAAAAAACCTCCCGGAATGAAATTCAAATTTGGCAATGATCTATATGAAAAACAGCATATGATAAATTCGCTGGAAAAATTCCGGGTATTTATAAGTAACAATCCTAATGATGATGAATTAAAAAAATTTGTCCAAGATAAATACTATGTTTACAAATCAACAGGCGATAATGGAAACGGGGAAGTTCTTTTTACAGGGTATTATGAGCCCGTGCTGGAAGGGAATCTTTCAAGAAACGAAATATACAAACATCCAGTTTTTGGAACACCGTCGGATCTTGTTTCAATAGATCTTTCATTATTCTCCTCAAAATACGCAGGAGAAAAAATAACAGGAAGATATACTGGACAGACTGTTATTCCTTACCATGATCGGAAAGAGATTGAAACAGGCGGAACACTTGATGGCAAAGCGCCTGTTCTTGCCTGGGTGAAAGATCCTGTTGATCTTTTTTTTCTTCAGATTCAGGGGTCGGGGAAAATAATACTTGAGAACGGGGAAACGATTAATGTTCATTATCATACTTCAAACGGACATCCCTACAAAAGCATCGGAAGATTGCTGATAGATAAGGGAGCCATACCGCGTTCAGAAATGTCAATGCAAAGGATCAGGGCATATTTGAGTGCCAATCCCGGGCAGGTTGATGATATTTTAAATTACAACCCGAGTTATGTTTTCTTTAAAACGGAAAAAGAGGGGCCTCTCGGATATCTTGAAGTCAGGCTGATTCCTGAAAGATCCATAGCTTTAGACAGGTACATCTTTCCCCTATCGGGGCTTGCCTACATTGAGTCTGTAAAACCGGTAATTGATGAAAATGGCAATTTACTGGAATGGCTTAAAAGTAAAAAGTTTGTTTTAAACCATGATACAGGGGGCGCTATCCGAGGTCCCGGCCGTGCCGATATTTTCTGGGGTAACGGGAAATATGCTGAAATAGCCGCCGGCAACTTGAAGCATAAGGGAAGTTTATATTTTCTGATTCTAAAGCCTGATCCTAATAATGATTAAATATTCGCAACTGGCTGTCCGGTCAATTTTATTCTGTCTTGACTATTTCCCGTAAAATCGATACTTGAGAAACTCTTTGATTATAAGGGAATTTCCAAATAATTCTGTTGGGGAGAAAAAACATGTTTGGCATAGGAATGCCGGAACTGATTGTAATAGCTGTTATAGCGCTTATTGTTATAGGTCCCGAAAAACTTCCGGGTCTTGCAAAAACCCTTGGTCGCATGTTTGGGGAATTAAAAAAGGCTACAAATGAATTTAAGGAAACCATTGATGTTGAATCCAAATTGACAGATGTGAAAAAGGCTTTTGAAGATATAAATGAAAAAGAAGCGGCTGATAAGGCGGAAATCGTTCACGGACAGGAAATTGATAAAACAGAATCCGTTATTGTTGATAAAAACAATGAAATAGAAAAAGATGTTTCAAAGGAATCCGCTCAAGATGAAAGAGGATGATAAAATTCCTTTCACCGCCCATCTGGAAGAACTCAGAAAGCGCCTTGTAATCTGTTGCATAGCAATTGGGGTGGGATTTGTATTAGCGTATGGGTTCAAGGAAAAATTATTTGAAATTCTGACACTTCCTCTTGTCAGGGAAATGAGAGCCGCAGATAAAATTATCTTTACGGGTCTTCCGGAAGCTTTTTTCACATATATGAAAGTCTCTTTCCTTACAGGCATTATTCTGGCTTCTCCTATTATCATATACCAGTTCTGGGTGTTTGTCGCTCCTGGACTTTATCAAAAGGAAAGGCGATATCTTGTTCCGATAGTTTTACTGTCTGTCGTTTTTTTCATCGGAGGGACCCTTTTCTGTTTTTTTGTTGTTTTTCCTTTTGGTATCAAGTTTTTTTTAAGTTTTGCCACAGACGTTATACAACCACTGCTGTCTATGAAGGAGTATCTAAGTTTTGCTTCAAAAATGCTGCTTGCATTCGGGCTTATTTTTGAGCTTCCTCTTGTGATTGTTTTTCTGGCAAAAATAGGTGTAGTCACGGTCGATTTTTTAAGAAAGAATAGAAAATATGCGATTCTGTTGACTTTTGTTGTCGCTGCCATTTTAACACCTCCTGATGTTGTGTCTCAGGTACTTATGGCAATTCCTCTCATCTGTCTGTATGAAATAAGCATAATCGGCGCCATATTTTTCGGTAAAAAGAAGGAGAAAAAGCCGGACGATTGAGCAGTAAAAAAAACAAATTGACAGACTTTTCAGGTATTGATAAAAACAGATATAAAAATCAGAGTCGGTAAAGGTTATCGTTTGTTGAAGTTAATTAAAACTTGAAAGGGGGGTAAACGGAATTTATGAAAGTAAAGTCATTAATGCTGGTTATGTTTGTTGTTGGAATTGTAACCCTTTTTCTTTCAGCATCTGTCTTTGCTGGAACGACAGTTCCTGATGTAATCAAGATGGAAACAAAGGGATATGAAGCACACTCAAAAGGTATCGTTCAGTTTTCACACAAGAAGCATGCTGAAGAGTACAAGGCGACTTGCGGCGATTGCCATCATGATGCGAAAGGCAAACCCCTGGCAAACCTTAAAGCAGGGGACAAGGTTCAGAGCTGCATAGAGTGTCATAAGAAACCGGGCGAGAAGCCAAAGGGAAAAGATGCCCCGAAGCTTTCAAAGAAAGAAGCCCTCGAGTATCATGCCGAAGCTCTTCATGATAACTGCCAGGGCTGTCACAAGGATTTCAACAAGAAAAATAATTCAAAAGCAGCTCCAACGACCTGCGTAAAGTGTCATCCAAAGAAATAGTTGATTTTACAGAAGGAATTATTATAAAGGGCCGGTGCTTTACTTAAGATGCCGGCCCTTTATTTTTGTCTTACGGTTAGAGAGCGCATTTCGTATAAGAGCTTCAGCCCAGAAGGGAGTTCCCAGCGCGTGAATGTGGGTGTATGTGGCAAGAACATTCTTGAAAACAACTCCGTCTCTGTTATTGATCAAACCTGATCCTCTTTTTAACCTGAAGGTAAGGTCTTTATCTTCCCCCTCCCATTTAAGAACGCTTGAATAATGGAATTCATGTCCGCGGATTTCCGTTCCGGATTTATAGTATGGATTATTTTCTTCCACCTCAACTATTGTATAACCGTGGGCCTGGGGTTTTTTAGAAAATCCGAAGGCTATGGGAAGAAGGCCGGCCATGTCATATGTTACGCCGTCAAGAATAAGTTCTTTCCCCAGATACATCAAGCCGCCGCATTCCGCATATATAGGAAGTCCTTTTGCAGCAAGAATTTTTAATTCTTCTTTGTAAGAAGTATTTTCAGAAAGTTCTTTTGCATGAGTTTCAGGAAAACCGCCGCCAATATAGAGGGCATCAATATCGGGAATTGTTTTATCCGACAGGGGGCTTGTATAAACCAGTTCTGCGCCTTCAGAAATAAGGGCATCAATATTTTCCTGATAGTAAAACTGAAATGCTGAATCTTTCATGATTCCGATTTTCGGTTTTATTTTGAAACCTTTTGCCGTACCGGCATCTTGTTTTCCAGATATATCTTCCGCGTGCCTCTTTACCGGCATGTCCGGTGCGTTGAAAGCTGTCTGTGCCAGTTTTTCAAGATCAATATATTTGCGTGCCATTGCAGCCGCCGAAGCGATGGACTCGGCCGCCCATTCATGTTCCGGCATCGGGACTAGTCCCATATGCCTTTCGGGAAAACTTTGCCTGTTTATTTTGGGTATGGAACCGAAAACAGGTACCCCTGTGTGGTGTTCTATGCTTCTTTTTACTATGTTTTCATGCCTTGCACCAGCAACCCTGTTTAATATCACACCTCTTATATCAATATTTCTGTCGAAATGAATGCAGCCTAAAACAACTGCCGCTATTGTTCGGGTGCTCTTAGTGCAATCAACGCATAAAATTACAGGCGCCTCAAGAAGCTTTGCAAGCTCGGCAGTGCTGGTAGTTCCTTCAAGATCTATTCCGTCATATAGACCGCGGTTACCTTCAATAACCGATAAGTCAGTATTAAAAGAGTGGTTGTGAAATGAGGCCAGAACCAGATCAACAGGTGTAAGGAATGTATCCAGATTATAGCAGGGCCGGCCTGCAGCAAGTGCAAGCCAGCCCGTGTCAATATAATCAGGACCTTTTTTGAAAGGAGATACTTGTTTTCCGGCAGCTTTAAATGCAGCAATTATGCCGGCAGATATTATGGTTTTCCCTGATCCGCCCCTGATGGCCGAAATAACGATTCTGGGGAAAGCCCTATAGTCATGCATCATGGAAGAAAGTTAGTCTTCATCTTCTGCATGAGCCTGTTTGCCTACCCCTTTGAGACCGATCAGGGTAGTGCTTCCGCTTGACCAGTATTCAAGAATTCCTTCGCCGACCATTTGATTTACAAGATTTTTTACTTCTCTCGGTTTTTCATCCGGAGCCATTGCATAGAAATCTTTCAGATAAAACTTCGATTTACCCTTTTTGCCTTCAAGAGTTTCTACTATCAATTTTTTTAAAGCTTCTTTGTCCATTATTTGGCCTCATAATAAATTTAACCGGGGCAAAAATTGCCCCGGCTGTTGTTTGAACTGCTAGAACTTAAACTGCGTTGTCTGGCGCCAAGTAAAATAGGCAGGATCACGGAAATCGTCAATGAGGTGATGCGTAAACGGAAGATCGCATTTCTCAAAGAATCTTTCCCAGCCGATTCTTTCAGCCCATTCGCCAAGACGTTCATATTTGTTTGCGTCTTTGGCATAAGCTTCCACCATATTCTTAATTACAGTTGTTGTCTGGGGCCAGCGCGGCGTTTCGTTGGGCAGGAAAGCGACTACTACTTTGGAGAATTTCGGAGCGCTGATCCTGTTTGAAACCTTTCCACCTGCCATGATTACTATGCCATCGCCGACATCGTCTGCAAGAGGCATAGAGGGGCACATCGTGTAACAGTTGCCGCAGAACATGCACCTTTCGGCGTTTACAGCGACGCTGTTAAGTTTTACACCGCCGATCTCAACTTTTGCGGGCTTAATGGCCGCTGTAGGACATGCGGCTATTGCAAGCGGAATTTCGCACATCTTATCTAAATACTCATTGTCAATCATAGGCGGTTTGCGGTGATATCCGAGGATAGCGATATCAGAGCAATGAACAGCGCCGCACATGTTAAGACAACAGGCAAGAGAAACGCGCAATTGAGCGGGCAGTCTCATTTTCTGGAAATCTTCGAAAAGGACGTCCATCGTTGCTTTAACCGGTCCGGAAGCATCCGTTGCCGGTGTATGGCAATGAATCCATCCCTGGGTATGGATTATGTTGGTCACTCCTGCGCCTGTGCCGCCAACAGGAAACTTGAAACTTCCGCCCGCGAATTTCCTGCTTTCAAGGTCTTTTTTCAAAGGCGCAACTTTATCGAGGCTGTCGACAAAAAACTCTATGTTGTTTCTTGTTGTAAATCTTAAATATCCGCCGCAATGCTTATCTGCGATTTCGCAGATTTCCCGGATATGTGTGCAGCTCATTAAGCGACAGCCGCCGACTCTTACTGTAAATATTTTATCGCCTGTTTCAGAAACATGAACCAGAACACCCGGTTCAAGAATTTCATGATACAGCCATTTTCCCTTATTTTTCGCAATTACCGGATGATAGAACTCATCATATTTTCTCGGACCGATGTCGGTTATCCTGTTTTCCATCGGTTTGTCTTTATTGTATCCTGAGGATATGAATGCCATGGTCTTTACCCCCTATCTCTGATGATATTTTCTGAATTCGTTAATGTCACGAGTAAATCCGCCTTCAACCTCTTCCTCTTTCCAGAAGATGTAAGGATTGGATCTAGGCTCTTTTACATGCTGTGGAATTGGTTTGATGTTTGTTACTTCAAGAAGTTTCTGGAAACCCTGGCGTTTGATCAGCTCGCCGAGTCTTTCACGGTTCTTTCCTTCTTCCATCCACCAATCCCAAACAGCTTCTATAAGTTCCTTGATTTCGTCATAAGGCTCTTCAACCTTAATAAAAGGAACAAGGAGAGAACCCATCTGGGCGCCGTCAAGAATCGGAGCCTTGGCTCCAACCAGCACTGAAAGCCCTCTGTCGTTACCTATTCTCAGGGCTCGCGGCATAACGTTAATGCAGTGCATGCATCTTGTGCACTCCCTGTTGTTTATCTCGAGCTTTCCGCCTTCATAACGCATGCAGCCTGTCGGGCAAAGATTAACTACTTCTTTCTGGATATCGAACTTACCCCAGTCGCGTCCGGAATGAGCTCCTGCGTTCGGAGGATATTCTCCACCGACGTATGCTTTAACAGCTTTCTGATCGATCCTGATATCATCTTTCCAGGTGCCTATAAAGGACATGTCTGAGCGTGCGATCGATGCAACGCAGCAGTTGGGGCAGCCGTCAAACTTGAACTTGAATTTATAGGGGAATGCCGGGCGATGAAGTTCGTCCTGATAATCATTTGTGAGAGTGTGGCATAAAGCCTGTGTATCGTAGCAGGAGTACTCGCAGCGTGCCTCACCGATACAATCGGAAGGAGTTCTCAGGTTTGAACCCGATCCTCCCAAATCCTGATTAAATGTATGGGTCAATTCAAAAAAGATTTCTTCAAGCTGCGGAGTTGTCGTTCCGATAAAGATAATATCGCCGGTTGATCCGTGCATATTAGTGATACCGCTTCCGCGTAAATCCCAAAGGTCGCAAAGCTGCTTTAAGTATTCTGTAGTATAGAACTTACCGGCTGGCTGGCTTACACGCATTGTATGAAAATGCGCTACACCGGGAAACATCTCGGGCTGGTCGCAGTATCTTCCGATAACTCCTCCGCCATAACCAAAAACACCAACTATACCTCCATGTTTCCAGTGAGTTCTTTTGTGCTTGTAAGAAAGTTCCAGAACTCCAAGGAGATCTTCGCAAGCATCTTGTGGGATCTGGTAATCCACACCTTTCACGTTCTTTGCTCTTGTTTCTGCCTCTTGCTTCAGATCAGATACAAAGCTTGGCCATGGCCCGCTTTCAAGCTGATCCAACAAAGGGGTCTTATGTTTCATTGTTTTACCTCCATTTTTTAATATTACTAAGAATACAGATTTAGATATTTGACTTTAAGACTCGGAGCTTGTGCTGTCACCTCCCCTCGCATTGGCATATTTTAAGTATATTTAAGGATATTCCTATAAAAAAACAAAAACGCCGCCGAAAGATTCGTATAAAATTAATATCGCTTCTTGTCAATAAAAAAGGAGCGTTTAAAAGCCTTTGATATCTATATATACTTAATAATGAAAAGCCTCTTTATATTGTGGTATAAATAATATATAAACACATTATATAGTGTTTGTATTGTGTAAACAAATACAATAAATTACAGAATCTTTAAAGCATGAAACAGTTCGCTGGAATGCCTGGTCAGGTTTCTATAAATAACCGGTATGTCGGGTGCCGATTGATTAAACGAATTAACAATTGATTTCGACAGTTCAAAAAATTCATTCCGCGATATCGATTTAAGATAAAGTCTGAATTCATCAAAAAAATTATTCGATATTTCTCCCGATTCGATTTTTTTATTAATACCTTCCTTAAAACCTGTTATTGTTCCTTCAACAGACAGAACATCAGCCCATACGATATCACCGGTCCCGTCAATCCTGTCAAGCCTCATTCTTATTGAGAGAACAATCAGGAAGATAAGCAATCCTTCAAATATCGAATCAGGGTTGCTGTTTTGGTTATCAACTTCATATAGGGCGGCGTACTGTCTAGCTGTTATGAGTTTTACATCCAGAGAATTGCCAGAGTATTTTACTACAAAATCGCCTGCGGCATGATGCCAGGGGAATATCTGCTCAAAGGTATGAACATTGTAGAAGCAAGTCATTATCATTGATGCCTGTCTGTAAATTTCTGTCGCTTTGTCAGCAGATGCAAACAGGTTGCCGTTTAAATTATCCCATATCAATATTTTTTCTTTTCCGTCGGATGGATCTTTTGAAATGTGAAATTCACTGTATCCTTCAAACCATTCTCCGAGAAACATTCCGATTTTAATGTTTTCTCTCCCAACAAAATCATCCTGGCCATAAACCGCCGGAATAAATGAATTTGAAAATTCTGAGTTAAGTCTTTTTAATGTGTAAAATTCTTTATGGATACATTCTATACCAGCTTCTGATACCGCGACATTTAGAACAAAAGGAATCAATGAATTTGATGTAACTGCTTCAACTTTTGAAGGATGATATAATGAACCGTGTTTTTCCAGAGAGATTCTTATTTCATTAATCTTTTCAAGAGGTATGGTTTTATCCATATATGAATATGACAGAGCGGTTAATATAACTTCACAGTTGTTTTTTGTTATAAATGCCGCTGATGCTTCAAAATAGTCTCCATAGGTTGCAGAAAGGGCAGAACTTTGATCCGTATTTATCCCTGTAACTTCTCTTTTTACAGGGATCGGCAGATTCCATGTGTTGCAGTTTGATTCTATGTGTTGCGTTTGGCCTGAAAGGAAAAATCTGACTTGTGGATTTACACGAATCAATGAAGTATTATTATTTGTATTGTTCAAGTTCCTTCAAAATTTCCGGAGCAACGTTGTAGCCAAGTTCCATTGCCTTGTCGCAATGTTCAACAGCCTTGTCGAACTGACCGTTTTCCATATAGGCAATCGCGAGGTTATTGTGGGCAATCGCAAAATTAGGCTCAATTTCTATAGCTTTAAGACTTGCTTCAATGCTTTCAAAAACAAGGCCTTTCATCAGATATGCATTTGCAAGAGTCGTATACGCCTGTAAAAATCTTGAATTATACGCAATCGCCTTTTTTAAAGCTGCAACTGCCTCATCAAGTTCTCCTTTCTGAAGATGAATAAAACCTATATTGCCATAGCCTTCGGAAAAACCGGCCCTTGAATGAATTGCCTGCTTGTTGTAATATAGACAGCCGTCAAGATCGCCTCGATTAAGACAAAGGCCGCCAAGCTGAACATAGGCTTCAGCCAGGCTTGGACTGCAGCCTATGGCGTCCTGCAGTTCTTTTTCGGCTTCATCAAATTGTTTAATTCCGATCAGTGCTACAGCTAGGTTATAATGGGATGTTCCACAATCGGGATTTGATGCAATGGCTGCCCTTTGCTGAGCTATGTATTCTTCTACATTTTTTGCCTTTTCCATAATATATCCTTGAGATTTTTTAATTTGGGGTTATTATGCGGATGAAAGGTTGTCAAGTAAAAATATAAAACCGCATGTGAACACAAAATTCTTATAAACATTTTTTACATTCTTTCCAAGTAAAATAAAAAATATCTTTTTCTTGACAAGGCAATATCGGTTTTCTACCGTTATTATTAAGTTAGGGTTATTTGTAAGACAATTAACAAACAAAAAAAGGGGGTTTTTATGATTACCGGAAGTTTTACCGCCCTTGTTACACCATTTAAGGATGATTCTGTGGATTATAGCGGACTTTCATCTCTGGTTGATTTTCAGATTACGAACGGAATAACCGGAATACTGGCTGTAGGTACTACTGGCGAGAGCCCGACCCTTACATGGGATGAACACAACAAGGTTATAGAAAATGTATCGAAAAAATCGAAAGGTAAATGCCTGTGTATTGCCGGAACCGGGAGCAATAATACAAAAGAAGCGCTTGCCGCAACAAATCACGCAGCAAATGTTGGAGTTGATGCCGTCTTGCTTGTAGACCCGTATTACAACGGACCAAGCTCTCTAGAAATACGAAAAGAATATATTGCTCCTGTTGCTTCGGCTTTTCCTGATGTTCAGATTATACCGTATGTAATTCCGGGCAGAACCGGAACTCAGTTGCTGCCTGAGGATCTGTCTTTCCTGTACAAGGAGTTCAAAAATGTTGACACCGTTAAAGAGGCAACAGGGAACATAGATAACATGAAGCGCACAAGAACTTGTTGCGGGCCAGGATATACCATCCTTTCAGGTGATGACGGTTTAACATATGAAATGATGACAGACCCGGATATAAAAGCCGGAGGAGTTATTTCTGTTATATCAAACATTGCACCTAAAGCTGTAACCGAAATGGTAACAGCTCTTGCGCAGGACAATATCGCTGTGGCAAAAAAACATAAAACCGCTCTTGATCCACTCTTTGAGCTTGTTACAGTTAAGACCAAGGAAAAGACTCCTTATGGAGATGTTGTTTTTCGGGCAAGAAACCCTCTTGCCGTAAAAGCTATCATGTCGATTCTTGGAATGCCTTCAGGTGGATGCAGGAAGCCTCTTGGAAAACTGACAAGAAACGGGCTCGAAAAGATTATAGAATCATTACTGAATGTTCAAAGCAAAAACCCTGAAATATTAAAGCCGGTTGAAGACTTTTTTGGAGTAAATATTAATGACCGGTTGAAAAATTCTTCGATCATGGAAGGGCTTTGTTACCAGAGTTATTAGACTTTATGGCGGCCGTTTTTCATGTGCGGCCGCCATAATTTTATTCCTTTTTTATTCTGCGTGCCGCTGCTTCTTCATTCATCTTGAAAGACTCATCTTTAAAAAGGACTGAATTAAGCCATCTGAAACCGAATTCAATCAGAGCAACATCATCTCTTCTTATTTTTTCGAGAGTTGTATCATCTATATTGTAAAGCGTCAGAAATGAGCTTTCGAAAATAAACCGCCTGAATTTTTCAGAATCATAACTGGCCGTAAAAAACATTTCTTTGCTTTTTTCAGTTAGTTTTACATTTTGGGGAAATGACCTTTTTTTAACTACGAGATCTGTCCATCCGGCATTAATTTCATCATGTATATCAACACCTTGATCTATACGCCACTCCTCAATGGTCCAGATTTTATCCTCTTCAAACCCTAAACAGTGGGGTTCATTAACAAAAAAATAAAAATCTTTGGCATCCGAACCTTCTTTATGAGACAAAGATGCAACTCCAACAGGATAATATCTGCAGGCTGTAGGCCTGTCGGAGTAAATAATACACCCGTCTTCTCTTACAAAAGGGCATGATTTCAATTCATCATCAAGAAGCTTTAATGTTACAACGGGCAGGTCTGTTTTTTCAAGAAGCTGCGGTTCCGTATAAATGGCCAAAAAATCTTCCGAAGAAAGAGAAAGACAGTTTTTAAGCCTTATTATGTCATAAGGCGTTAAAATAATATTAATGTTTCTGCAGCATTTGGTAAAACACCCGACGCCTTTGTGACATTTGAATTTAAATTTGCTGTCAAGGCTGTATTTTACAGGATCAATGCGGGCAATTTTATCGTCTGTTGACATGTTATTTTCCCTATACGTAAAAAAGTCTTCCGCGGCCGCGGATTTAGTTTCCATGTTCAAGCATAATAAAGGTTTTCTTAACTATCCTTATCCAAACGGCCTGTCAAGGTCTTTGGTGCAGTTTGATTTTTCCAATATAATCAAAATTAATCTTGATTTAGAATCATAATCATGATGTATCGATACAATGAAATATTCATAAATTATATATAGTTGAAAAAGGATAGTAAAAATTATAATATAAATGTAAGATTTGTATCTATAAATGACAGGGTCAAGGAGGTTGAAATGAAGATCTCAATTAAAAAAGCAGACAGTCTAAAGCCGCTTCCGGACAGTTCATCCCTCGGCTTCGGAACATTATTTACTGACCATATGTTTAACATGGATTATAGCCCTGAAAAGGGATGGCATAATCCGAGGATAGAACCCTATGCCCCGATTCTGATGGATCCGGCGACAATGGTGCTTCATTATGGTCAGGCAGTCTTCGAAGGGCTTAAGGCTTACAAGACTCAAAAAGGCGACATTCAACTTTTTCGTCCAAAAGACAATTTTAAGAGGCTTAACAGATCCTGCAATCTTCTCTGCATACCGGAATTGGATGAAAATTTTCTTCTTGAAGCCCTTAAACAACTGATAGTTGTCGAAAATAAATGGATTCCAGATGCGCCAGGCACTTCTTTGTATATAAGACCAACAATTATTGCGATGGATCCTTTCCTTGGAGTACGCGCATCAAATACATACCTTTATTATGTAATTCTTTCGCCTGTCGGGGCTTATTATGCGGCAGGTTTTAATCCTGTTAAAATTCTGGTAACAAAAGATCATGTCCGGGCTGTCCGTGGCGGTGTTGGTGAAGCCAAAACACCAGGAAATTATGCTGCAAGTCTTTATGCTGGCACCAACGCTCATAAACTTGGCTATACCCAGGTTCTCTGGCTTGATGGAATTGAGCAAAAGTATGTCGAAGAAGTCGGGGCCATGAATATTTTTTTTGTTATCGATGACGAAATTATCACTCCTGTTTTAAACGGCAGCATACTTCACGGTATCACAAGGGATTCTGTAATAGCTCTTGCCAGAGAGTGGAAGTATAAAATATCGGAACGCAGAATCAGCATTGATGAAGTGATGGATGCTCATAAATCCGGAAGGCTTAAAGAGGTTTTCGGTTCAGGAACGGCAGCCGTAATTTCACCTGTCGGAGAACTCAAATACATGGGAAAGGTTATTCATATTTCGGGAGGGAAAGTGGGACCAATGGCTAACAAACTTTTTAAAGCTTTAACAGATATTCAATATGGACGGGAAAAAGATACGATGGGGTGGATCGAGGTGGTTAATACATAGGTTCCGTTTGCTTATAATTTAGGAGAAAAATATTGAAGAACCCTGATGCCGTAAAACATGTTCCGGCTATTATAGCCAAGATGGAACGTGAGAATCTTCCCGCGGTAGTTATTGATAGTTTCATATACTATTATAATAAGGTTATCAGCGGTGAAACGGGCATTATACGCGATAATGAAATAGAATGCGTCAGGGCAGATGAAATAGATGATATTAACGACCTGCTTGAGTATTATGACGCAGGGAAAAAGGTAATAAATAAATCCATCAGGATAGTATTAAATGGCGGCCTCGGAACAAGCATGGGATTAAGAAAGGCCAAATCGCTTATTGAAGTCAGAAACGGGAAATCTTTTCTTGAAATAATTGTGAAACAGGCTGAAAGAAGCAATGTCAGGCTTGCTTTGATGAACAGCTTTAAGACGCATGAAGACACTGCCGAAGCTCTCCGGAAAATGAAATTGCCGGTATTGCCTGTTTTATTTCTACAGCATAAATATCCCAAAATTCTGCGGGAGGGATTTGGCCCTGCAGTATGGCCTGAAAACAGTGAACTGGAATGGAATCCGCCTGGTCATGGAGAAATATTTACAGCGCTTTATACATCGGGAATACTTGATATGCTCCTCGCGGAAGGAATATCCTATGCTTTCATATCCAATGCGGATAATCTGGGAGCCACTCTGGATGAGTCTATTCTGGGCTATTTTGCCGAAATAGGTTTTCCTTTTTTAATGGAGGTTGCCGAAAGAACCCCGTCTGATTTAAAAGGAGGACATCTGGCAAGGCATAAAAACGGACGGCTTCTTTTGCGCGAGGTGGCCCAGTGCCCCGTTAGCGAACTGGATGCTTTTAAAGATACTAGTTGCTACAAGTTTTTTAATACTAATAACATCTGGATAAACCTTCGTTATTTAAAGGAACTTATTAAAAAAGAAGGAACCGTTCATCTTCCATTGATTCTTAATCCAAAGACTCTGGATCCAAGAGACGACAATAGCCCCCGAATATATCATATTGAAACTGCAATGGGAGCTGCTATTTCCCTCTTTGATGGAGCAACTGCTGTCAGGGTTCCCCGGTCAAGATTTTTTCCGGTGAAGAAATGCAATGATCTGCTTGCACTCCGGTCCGATTGCTATATTTTAACTGAAAAAGAGAATCTGATAATTAATCCTGAGAGAAAATATAAAACACTGCGTATCAACCTTGATCCTGATTATTTTGGCAAAATAGATCAGTTTAATACCAGATTCAAAGAAGGCGCTATTTCGCTGATCGAATGTGAATCCTTGACAGTAATCGGAGACGTATATTTTGAAAAAAATGTCAGAATAACAGGTAATGTTGTGATAACGAACAGGGGAAGATCAAGAGCTGTCATAAAAAAGGGCTCGGTCATTGAGGGAGATATAAATTTCTGACAAATTTATCAAAATTGATAAGTTCGTTGGAGTCGATTCTTCCTGATTCGGAATTTATATTACTTTTTTTTCACAACATATTCAACTGTAACCGTGTCGCTTGATTCCGGCGCTATTCTCAGAGAAGGAGGGCTGAGCGCAAGCCTGACGGTTTTGGATCCGGAATAATATATATTATCGAGATAAATTTTATCAGTATAAATACTTGAAATTTTATCTAGAATGCGCTTCCCGCCTATTACTCTGACTTTTCCTGGTTCAATTTTTACATTTTCAAGCGAAAGGTTTTTTGGGAGATTACCGGCCCAGTCGACCTGTACCGGCAATTCCCTGACAACAGGTATTCCGAGAGTTACTTCAACTATTGGTGGATTCACGCTTTTCAGCACTATTCCGGGGGGGAGAGAAACATTTTCGTCTGTTATCAGAAAAGAGTTTTTTCCACCTGTCACTTTCCCAAGGTCTATTTTAACTTTTACTTGTTCAGGGCGGATAGATTTAATAAGTGAGCCTGATCCGCTAAGATTAAGAGTTACAGAATTTACCGAGGTATCAATAATTTCCATTTCCGAAATACGATTCGTATATTCAACAGGAATTTCAATGTTCATCAAAGTTTCCACACCTCTTGAAAAACTGAACCATACTCCGACTATGAACAGGAAAGAGACCAGAGCAGCAACAAATATTTCGATTTTTTCTTTTCGCTGATCTATGTGTTTTGGCATATCTCCCATGTGTTCCTGCAAATGCTGTTTTAATTCCTCTTTCCGGGTTATGGAATATGTCCTGGAGTCTTTAACAACAGTAATGGTGCCACGTTCTTCGGAGACAACGACCACCATTGCATCAGACACTTCAGCCAGTCCGAGGGCGGCTCTGTGTCGGGTTCCATAATGAGAAGGGAGATCATTACTATG
This sequence comes from Desulfobacterales bacterium, assembly GCA_046485065.1. Taxonomy (GTDB): domain Bacteria; phylum Desulfobacterota; class Desulfobacteria; order Desulfobacterales; family RPRI01; genus RPRI01. The sequence continues at coordinate 94,099 of JAWOHP010000085.1, forward strand.
TGAAAGAGGAAGAATGCAGGCAACATCCGTAATCCTGTCCCTGCTTATTATGGCTGCGCCATCATGTACAGGATTATCATGCCAGAAAATGCTCAATATCATTTCTTTGGAGACTACTCCTCGCCAGGGAATACCGCCTTGAACAAATTCGTCTATATCTTCATTTGCAGGAAAAACAAGAAGCGCTCCAGTATGTTTTCTGGATAGTTCAAAAACGCTATCAGTAATTATTTCAACCGGCGCTGTGATTGTTTTTTGTGAAACGCCCCATATAATTGTTTTCAGGTTTTTGGCCTGTAAAACGCTGCGTATTTCATTTCTAAAAACTACAACTATTATAAGTGCAGCAACAGCAGTTATGCCCTGAATAGCCCAACTTGTTATTATCAGCCCCATAGATAAGGCTATTTTTTGAAAAAACCATAGAAGAGCTATTCCAATCAGAACACGGAAAGCATTGGTTCCACGGAAGAGAATATAAGATCTGAACACAATATAGCTGTTTATTATAATATCAACTATATCCTGCCATCTGATGCTTGGGAAAAAAGATAGAAAATCTTTCATCTGTTTTTTATCAATTCTGCTAAAATATGGAATATAAAGTTCAACATCGTCAAAATAGCTGTTATTATGAAATTTTCAAGTGAAATTATTAATTATCAAAATTATTTTTCATATAATCTTGCCTTCAATTATAAAATCATATTAACATCAATAATAAATACCTTGACAATAAAATTAATAAGCATTAAATATCATTACTATATATTGATAAAATAATGATAAATGTATTCCGTCCTGCCGCTTTAAAAAATTTTATTGTGAATACCAGCGTCTTAATAAATTATTATCTTCTGCTAACTATATTTTTTAACGACGCAAACCCCGGGGCTATAAAGGGAGGTATATATGGGAAAGGAAAAAAATAAAGAAAAGACGGGCAAAAGAAGGGTTTCTTTCATACTTGAAGTCACAGGGGCCAGTAATGTTGCTTTAATGGGTGATTTTAATAACTGGAATGAAAAAACGCATCCCATGAAAAAAGACGACAATGAACTTTGGAAAAAAACAGTTTTTCTTAATGCCGGAAGATACGAATACAGGTTTTTAGTTGACGGACAATGGCAAAATGATCCCAATAATAACCAGCTTTGCAAAAACCGTTTTGGAACATATAATAATTTTATTATTGTGCTATAGGAAAAAAAGGATTCTGCAGGCCAGATTGAATAAAGATACTATTTTATAATGAGTCGAAGGTGATAAATGAAAAAAATGATTTTTATAGGTATGGGCCTTATTGCTGTATTGTGCTTCGCTGGTATTTCGGCATCTTTCGGGAATGACGAGGACTTGTGCGTTCCTATGGGAGTCATATTGCTTTCAGCGCCTGAACAGGCTGAGCAAAAGAATGTATCTGTCAATTTTCACCATTCCAAACACTTTATGTATGAGTGCCGCAGGTGCCATCATAAGTGGGAAGGAAACGCTGAAAACCTTTCCTGCGGAACATCAAACTGCCATGATCTTTCAAGCAATTCCCTGGCAGAGGGAAAAAAGGTAAAACCTGATATGGCATATAGATATTTCAAGAATGCTTATCATAACCAGTGCATAGGGTGCCATAAGGCAAATAAAGCAAAAAATGCCGAACTTGAATCTTCAAAAAAAGCATTAAAAGCAAATTTGCAAAACCCGGGGCCAACAGGTTGCGTGGAATGTCATCCGAGACAGAAATAACTATTTTTTTGTAAAACGATACAGCAGGTGTATTAGAAACAGACTCTGTTCCCTACGATTTGAGTCATCCGCATCTTGTGGCGGGTGGCTTCAATGCATATGGAGGGATTAAGATGGAACTAAAAATTCTTAAAAATATCAAATGGCTGGGGCATGCAGGTTTTTTAATAAAAACAAATCAAAAGATTGTTTGCATAGATCCTTATGAAATAGTTGATTATGATAAAGCGGATATAATTCTTATAACTCATTCCCATTATGATCACTGTTCGGTTCCGGACATTAATAAAATAAGGACTCCTTCGTCCATTTTTTTCACGGAAAAAGAGTCTGCTAAAAGCCTTTCTGGCGATGTAAGGATAGTTAAACCGGGTGATAATTTGTCAGTATCCGGAATTGAAATTGAAGTTGTCCCTGCATATAACACCAACAAAGCCTTTCATCCAAAAACAAATAACTGGCTGGGTTTTGTTATTACAATAGAAAACGAAAAAATATACCATGCGGGGGATACTGATTTAATTCCTGAAATGGGCTCTTTTCCTGTTGATATAGCTCTTCTGCCTGTTTCCGGAACTTATGTAATGACTTCGGATGAAGCTGTTGAGGCGGCAAAACGAATCAAACCGAAAGTGGCCATACCGATGCACTATGATTCGATAGTTGGATCAAGAGACGATGCTTTGAAATTTAAAAAAGCTCTTGAAGGATTCTGTGAAGTGGCTATCCTTGAGAGATAACTCAAATGGTTATTCGAAAAAATTGTTTCGGGTTGTTTTTTGATTTTTGGCCCGGATGTTGGTCGCATGTTGCGGGAAAAAGAGTATGGCCGGTAGTCCAAATAAAAATTATACAAAAAAACTTATAGTTGGCATTGGTTCAGCCCTGGTTGATATACTGGCTCTCGAAAATGATGAATTCTTAAATAAATTGGGAGCCAGAAAAGGGGGCATGATCCTTGTCGCAGACAATGTTATTGAAAACACTTTATCCAAGGCAACAAAAAATACCAGAATTGTTCCGGGTGGTTCTGCATGCAACACGATGGTCGGAATAGGGAAACTTGGAGGTGCTGCACGTTTTGTCGGAAAACTGGGGGAGGATGAATTAGGAAAATTCTTTGAAAATGATTTGAGAAAAAATAATGTCGAACCATTGCTATTTACATCTTCTTCTCCCACCGGAAGAGTCCTCTCAATAATAACTCCTGACGCACAGCGCTCAATGTTTACATGCCTTGGCGCATCTTCTGAAACAAAACCTGAAGATATTACATTTAATTGTTTCAAAGATGCTGCTGTTGTACATATTGAAGGTTATCTTTTATTCAACAGAGATTTAATACTTACAGCCTTGAATACAGCAAAAGCTGCCGGTGCAATTATTTCTCTTGATCTATCCAATTTTACCGTCGTTGAAGAATCAAAAGATTTTCTCGAAAAGATAGTTGATGATTATGTTGATATATTGATTGCAAATGAAGACGAAGCCTTTGCTTTTACAGGTCAATCAGATGAATTGCAGGCTCTCGATTCCCTTTCAAAAAGGGCTGAGATAGCAGTATTAAAACTGGGAGAACGTGGAAGCTATATTTGCAGAAAAGGAAAAAGAGTCAGAGTTGAACCTAAAGGGAATCGTATTGCTGTTGATACTACAGGTGCCGGAGATCTGTGGGCGGCCGGATTTTTGTTCGGGTTTGTAAATGGTTATCCCCTTGAAAAGTGCGGCGAGCTTGGTTCTGCATGTGGCTATGAGGTTTGCCAGGTAGTAGGCGCTAACATTCCGGATGAAGGCTGGCAAAGGATAAAGGAGTTGCTCAAACATTACCCGGAGGAATAATGGCAAAAAAGAAAGTTACAAGAAAAGAACTGTTGAATGAGCCTGACGAGTTTATTACTTTTTCAGCCAAATTATTGAAAATTATGGCAACATACAAAGTGCAATTATTATATGCGGTTGGATTATTGATTTTAGTCGGAATAATCTTTTCAGGAATCAGCTATTTTTCATTCAGATCTGAAGGCCAGGCTTTTGCCCTGCTCGATAAGACAATGAAAAACTATGAAGTTTCACTCAAGAAAAATGGCCCGGAAAAAGCTTTTAAAGAAGTAAAAAATGATTTTGTAAAAATAATTGATAAATATTCCGGTAATCGCGGAGGAAAGATAGCAAGGATAGAATTAGCCAACATTTCTGCCAATGCAGGTGATACTGACAGTGCAATCGATCTTTACAGGAAAGCACTTGAAGATTTTAGTGATAATCAGACTGTAAAAAACATTATATTAAACAACCTCGGTTATGCTTTTGAAGAAAAAAATGATTTGCAATCTGCATTAAACTATTTTGCGATGATTTTATCAGAACCTGATACTTTCCTGAAAGACGAAGCCTTATTCAATCTTGGAAGAATTTATGCTGCAATGGGAAACGAGAAGATGAGCAGAGATGCTTATAATAAAATAGTATCTGATTTTCCCGGATCTTTCTATCTTGCTATTGCAAAAGAGCGTTCGTGACAGTTCTTATAAAAAAATAACGGCCAACCGAATATATTTCGGAAGACCGTTAAGGAGGAAAGATGAAAAACTTATCAGGTTTGGAAATAAAGAGATGCAAGTTGCTTGCCAAATAAGTTTTTTTAATAAAAAAATTGATATTTATATTAATCTTCTTAAATTCAAAACAGTTAGCCTCTTTGCCTTTTATTCGGCATTTATTAAAACATGGTTTAATATATCAAGTTAACTTATATTTTGTTCAAAATTTTGAACCCGATAGTATATATAAGCAGATAACTATCTGTTTATATAATATATGTTTTGTTTGAATCGAAATTCTCTTTTTTGAACCAAAGCCATACGTATAATGCTTTTACATATTAACATGCTGATATGTTTGTTTTAATTGCATGTTTATTATTTTGAACCGCAAGCGCTAATTCCCCTGCTTGCGGCTGGGTTATCTAGCAAACATTCCTTGCGGTCGAAGATTCCCCGTCGGTGTCGGGAAGCTTTAATTGGAATCAATGTTAAATTTTTTTAATTTCTGATTAAGACCGCTTTTTCCTATACCAAGCAATTCTGCTGCATGAGATTGGACATTATTTGATATTTTCATGGCCCTTTCTATCATGACTTTTTCAACTAATTCAAGAGTTTCATACAATTTTGCCGTAGCCGGAATTCCGTCAAAACGAAGAGGACTATAAACGTTATCTTTAAATTCTTTTGGCAGATCTACAACTCCTATTTTGTCTCCCGTACATAAAATCATGGCTCTTTCAATCACATTTTCAAGTTCGCGCACATTTCCTGGCCATGTATAATCGTACAAAAGGCGTTCAACATCTGCATTAACACCTGTTATGCTTGGCCCTGTTTTTCTTTCTGCGGTATATTTCTTTATAAAGTGATCTACAAGCAGGCGGATGTCTTCCAGTCTATGCCGTAAAGGCGGAATGACAATATTAATAACATTCAGACGATAAAACAGGTCTTCCCTGAAACGTCCCTGCTTTACCTCCTCTTTTAATTGCCTGTTTGTTGCAGCAATAATGCGGATATCTACCAAAATCGGTTTAACTCCGCCTACTCTTTCAAAAGTTCTCTCCTGAAGAGCACGAAGTAATTTTACCTGAAGACCTTGAGAAAGTTCGGATATTTCATCAAGAAAAAGGGAGCCTCCATCAGCCAGTTCAAACCGGCCTTTCTTCATGGAAATTGCTCCCGTAAAGGCACCTTTTTCATGTCCGAACAGCTCGCTTTCAAGAAGATTTTCTGCTAGAGCCGAACAATTTACGGCTATGAAAGGCTTATCTCTCCTCGGACTATTAAAATGTATTGATTTTGCGACAAGCTCCTTTCCGGTACCGCTTTCTCCTTCTATTAATACAGTAGCAGAAGATGGGGAAATCTTACGTATAGTTTCGAAGACATTCAGCATAACTTTGCTTTTACCGATAAGGTTTCCAAAATTATATTGTAATTCTACAACATTGCGAAGTCGCCTGTTGTCTTTGACAACACCGTACATGGCCATGGCTTTTTTGACGTAAATAATGAGTCTATTATTGTTGAAAGGTTTAAGTATGTAATTATAAGCGCCTTTCTGCATGGCTTCCACGGCTTTTTCAACTGTCCCATGGGCTGTCATCATTATAACGGGGAGATCCTGATCTATTGCCTTGATTCTTTCAAGAAGTTCAATTCCATCCATAAGGGGCATTTTCATATCTGTCAGAACCAGATCAATATCTGAATTTTGCACAATTTCAAGAGCAGTAATGCCGTTATTTGCAGTCAGGGTTTCATATCCTTCCTCTTCGAGAACCGCACTTAAGATGGGAGGATAGTTCTTTTCATCATCTACAATTAATATTGTTTCCATGGTTATTTCCCCTGTCGAGCAGGTATTGTCACAAAAACCCGGGAACCGGTCGTTTCCCTGTTTATTATCTGAATCGTGCCGTTATGGGCTTCGATGATATTTTTTACTATTCCGAGGCCAAGTCCGGTACCCTTATCCTTGGTGGAAAAAAAGGGATCCCATATCTTTTTCATCAATTCATCCGGAATGCCGATTCCTTCATCTTCAAACGCAATGCCTATTTCTGCAAGATTTGAGCTTACTGAAATGGAAATTTTTCCGCCGTCAGGCATAGCCTGCATGCTGTTTATAAGAATATTTAAAAAAGCCTGATACAGCATATTAGCATCTGCCATTACTTCAGGAAGATCTGAATCCAGTCTCTTATCGATAATACAGCCCTTTTCTTCTAATTGCGGGGTAAGATATGTGATGTTTTTTTCAAGAATATCTTCAATTCGGCATGATGTAAAGTTAGGCTCACGGGGTTTGGCAAAATCAAGAAAATCTGTAATGATATTATCAAGGCGTATGACTTCCTCAACTATAATGTTGGGAATGGAGCTTGAAGGATCAAGAGCCGCCATTCTTTTCTTTAAAAGCTCGCCTGAACTTCTGATAATTCCCAAAGGATTCCTTATTTCATGCGAAATTCCGGCCACCATTTCACCTATGGATGACAAATGTTCAGCGCGCCTTAACTGCTCTTCAAGTTTAAGGCGCTCTTCCGCGCGCTTCTCAATAATATCTTCGCCTCTTCTAACCACAAAAACGAGAATGACAAATAAACCGCACATCACAACCGTAATTGTCAGAACAATAAGAATCTGAAATCTGAAAATTTTTTTATAATCATCTGACAGGTCTTCTACTATTTCAATAACTCCCACAATCGGACCTTCGATACCCGGGCTTGCGCTTTCGAGACGAAGAGGAGCAAAGGTAATCATCTTAATATCAGCCGGGAAACCCAGCAGGGTTTCAATAAAATTTCCTTTTTGCGCAAGCTTTATCGATAATTCACCGGCTACAGCCTTTTTATACTCTTCTTTGCCTAAATTCTCCTTTCCGACAATACTTTTGTCAAAACTGTATGAAACCATGTTTTTCTTAACATCATATATAGTTATTGAATCAATCGTATAGCCGTGAAGAGTGCTTTTTATGACGTTATCCATAATCTGAGATTGTTCCGGATTTCTTAACTGGATTTTTCCCCCGTACTTTACGGAAACAGGAAGTATGAATTGTAAAAAAATCTGATGATTAAGGTTTTTGACAATAAGCCTGGCATAATCTTCACTCATTTTAAGCTGCGTGGTCCTGACCCAGTTTGCGTTCAGAACAGACAGAACAATTGTTCCTATGAATATTACGATAAGGCTTGAAAAAGTAAAATATTTTACAAGTCTGAACGGCTTTACTTTTTCTTCTGGTGTTTTCATAATCGGGATAATTTTATTTGTCGGATCAAGTTTTAAAAGACAATGTTGATACAAGAATGCAATCTTTACAAATATATACGGAAACAAAAGAATAAAGTCAAGGTGATGCTGCTTGACCACCTTTTTCTGACAATTGCCATAGTTACTTTAAATTTCTCAAAACGTACGGAAGTATTCCGCCGTGAATAAAGTAGGTTAATTCAGCCTGGGTATCTATTCTAGCGATAACTGCAAACCGGGTGGTGTTTCCGTCTTTTCGCCTGGCGGAAACCGAAAGCTTTTTCTCCGGATAAAGATCTTTTTCAATACCGGTGATATCATAAACTTCGGTTCCATCCAAGTTTAGTCTTTCCTGGCAGTAACCCTCTTCAAACTGGAGAGGAAGAACTCCCATGCAAACAAGATTGCTTCTGTGAATTCTTTCAAAACTTTCAGCAATTACAGCTTTAACTCCAAGAAGGGTTGTTCCTTTTGCGGCCCAGTCGCGCGAGCTTCCAGTCCCGTATTCCCGGCCGGCAATCACAATAAGAGGAATACCGGATCTCTTATAGTGCATTGAAGCATCATATATTGACATGACTTTCCCTTCAGGCAGTACAAGTGTCCATCCACCTGTAATATCAGGCACGAGCCTGTTTTTTAGGCGGATATTGCCAAAAGTGCCGCGCATCATCACTTCATGATTTCCCCGTCGGGAACCGTAGGAATTGAACTCATCTGGCTTTATGCCTTTGCTCATAAGATATTTTCCCGCCGGACTTTCCGAAGGAATAGAACCGGCCGGAGATATATGGTCTGTTGTAACCATGTTGCCGAGAAAGGCAAGTACTCTTGCATTTTTAATATCCTCCGGTTTCGGAACTCTTGCTGTTATTTCATCAAAAAAAGGCGGATTTTTTATATATGTGGATTCAGCATTCCAGTCGTAAAGAGCGCTTTCAGGAACAGGAAGAGCTTTCCATAGCCCAGATCCCTCAAAAACAGTTGAATATTCATTTTCAAACATGGATGGTACCAAAAGAGTTTCCATTATTTGCCTTATTTCTTCGGATGACGGCCATATTTCATTCAGATAGACAGGCTTACCTGCAATGCTCAAACCGAGGGGTTCGGTATCGAAATTGATATCGATTTTTCCTGCTAAAGCGTATGCAACTACAAGCGGAGGAGAAGCGAGAAAGTTTGCACGTGTAAAGGGTGAGATTCTTCCTTCAAAATTGCGATTTCCGCTTAATACTGAAGCAACAATAAGACCATGTTCGTTTATAGCATTTGTTAGTGATTCATGCAGGGGGCCGCTGTTTCCAATGCAGGTAGCACATCCATAAGCAACAATATGAAATTTAAGTTTCTTCAGATAATTCATCAGCCCGGCTTTATCAAGATAATGCGAGGCTACCTTGGATCCGGGAGCAAAACTCGTTTTAACCCAGGGCTTGACCGAGAGGCCAAGAGAAACAGCTTTTTTTGCCAGAAGGCCGGCGCCTATAAGAACTGAAGGGTTGGAGGTGTTTGTGCAGCTTGTTATGGCAGCTATGACGATTGCTCCATGGTTTAACTTCCCGGAAACCCGATCAATATCGATATTAATCTGGTCGCTGTTGGTATCATGGCATATTCCACTTTCAGGATCTTCATCTTGTATGTATGCAAAGCCGCCTTCCTGTTCCCATATGCTCTTATCATTAAAAAAATTTTGAATAGGTTTATCGTCAATTTTACAAGCTTCTGATGCTGCACCTCTGAATACCTCTTTGACCTTAAAAAGAGATATTCGTTCCTGGGGTCTGTTCGGGCCTGCAATACAGGGTTCAACAGTGCTCATGTCAAATTCGACATGTTCAGTAAATAACGGATATTCATTGCTGTTTTCACGGAAAAGGCTCTGTTCTTTTGTATATCTTTCAACAAGAGATATAACGTCTTTAGGGCGTCCTGTAAGACGCAGGTATTTTAATGTCAGATCATCCACCGGGAAAAATCCCATAGTTGCTCCATATTCCGGGGCCATATTTGCAATTGTTGCCCTGTCTTCTACACCGAGATTTGATAATCCTTCTCCAAAGAATTCAACAAATTTTCCTACAACACCTCTTTTTCTCAAAAGCTCGGTTATATGGAGAACAAGGTCGGTTGCCGTTGTACCTTCAGGAAGCCTTCCTTTCAGCTGTAAGCCCAGAACCTTTGGTGTAAGAATATAGCAAGGTCTTCCCAGCATAACGGCTTCTGCTTCTATTCCGCCAACGCCCCAACCCAGGACGCCTATTCCGTTTATCATTGTTGTATGAGAATCAAGGCCAACTACAGTATCCGGGAAAGCCGTTTTTGTTCCGTCAATCTCTTTTACAAATACAACTCTTGCGAGATGCTCAAGATTAACCTGGTGGCAAATTCCAGTTGCCGGCGGGACAACTTTGAAATTATCAAAATTCTTCTGACCCCATCTTAAAAAAGTATAACGTTCTGAATTGCGTATAAACTCATAACTGAGATTTTCTTCAAGCGAAGAATCTTTGCCAGATGAGTCAACCTGAACAGAGTGATCGATAACCAATTCCGCTGGTATAATCGGATTTATTACTAAAGGATCACCGTACAACCGCTTTGCTGCATCACGCATGGCTGCAAGATCAACCACAGCAGGAACTCCCGTGAAATCCTGAAGAAGGACACGTGCCGGCAAAAATGGAATTTCGCTCGGCTTGCTCTCTTTATTCCACAAAGCCATTTTTTCTATGTCTTTTGCCGTAAAAAGAAAATCGTCTTCGTTCCGGAGAAGGTTTTCAAGCAGAATTTTTATACTGAATGGAAGCCTGTGTATATTGCTGAAACCTTTGCCGGCGAGGATGTTCAGACTGAAATATGATAACGAACTGCCATTTATTTTTATACTTGATTTTGTGCCAAAACTGTTTTTACAAGAAGACATGCTGCCTCCAAAAACCTTTTTATTCTGTTATTATTTAAAAACACTTTATATATAGTTAATAGTAAAACTTTACAACATTTCCTTTGGCAATATTTGTTTTTAAGAGAATATTTTTTCTTTTATTCTTGACATGATTTTGTATCTTGATTATAGACTTCACCTCATATGAGAAGTTACATTTCGGCTGTCTAAATATTTATATTTTCTGGCTTAAATTGTTAAAGAGTGTCTTAAATATGCGACTGGAAGAGCTGTTAGCTCAAAAGAAAACAGCTATTATTAATAAATGGTTTGATGTTGTTGCAGATTCCTATCCTGCAGACACAGCCGGATTTATCAAAAGACAGAAAGATCCTTTCTCAAATCCAGTCGGAGGCACAACGCAAAAGGGTCTTACAGTCATTATGGATGAACTGTTCGGAGAAATGAATCGTGATAAAATAGATTCTTTTCTCGATCCCATAATCAGGATAAGAGCTGTTCAGGATTTCTCACCCTCCAGGGCAATTTCATTTGTCTTTTCTTTAAAAAAAATAATCAGAAACCAATTAAATAAAAGCGATTTTAACGATCGTCAAATTTTAGCTGAACTGACCGAATTTGATCTGAAAATTGATTCGATCGGATTGATTGCTTTCGATATTTACATGAAGTGCAGAGAGAAAATCTACCAGATAAAAGCAAATGAAGAAAAAAACAGAACCTTTCGTGCGTTTGAAAGAGCAGGTTTGATTAAAGAGCTTACGGACAGCGGAACAGAGCTTGCGTAATTTGTAATAATATTAAATAGTTGTGACTTGAGATAATGAACTTTTCTAAATTTCAGATGATTCTTAGAAGCCGTCTCGAGCCATAGAGCGAGGTAATGTTAAATGAATGTAAAGTACATGTTCTCACTCGTTGCTGTAATTATTTTGTTTCTGCTTGCCTATGTTGGAGTTGAGGCAGCAGGCCTTCAGGTCCTGTTCGGTATAATCATCCCGTACGCGGCCATTCTTGTTTTAGTCATAGGAGTGATAAATCGTGTATTAGGATGGGCACGCTCTCCTGTGCCTTTCAGAATTCCTTCTACCTGCGGGCAACAGAGATCTCTTCCATGGATAAAAGCATCTGAATTGGATAATCCATTTACGACGCCGGGTGTTGTAGCAAGGATGTTTTTAGAAATTCTTTTTTTCCGCTCATTGTTTAGGAATACAAAAACAATGCTTGCTAAAGGGCCCAAGATTTACTTTACCCTCGAGATCTGGCTCTGGCTTGCCGCTCTTGCTTTTCACTGGTCTTTTCTTACAGTTATTGTCAGGCATCTGCGGCTTTTTACCGAGCCGGTTCCTTTATTTATTCAGCTTCTCGAAAAGGTAGACGGATTTTTTCAGATCGGGGTACCCGGAGTTTTCATATCCGGTTTAGTGCTTCTTGCCGCCGTTTTTTATCTTTTTGTAAGAAGAGTCATTATTCCCCAGGTCAACTATGTGTCGTTATCGCAGGATTTTTTCCCTCTTTTCCTGATTTTCGGGATAGCTTTCACAGGAATTTTAATGCGCCATTTTGCAAAAATTGACGTTACCGGAGCAAAACAGCTTGCGATGGGTCTTGTCACTTTTCATCCGACAATTCCCGAGGGAATAGGTGGTATTTTTTATGTCCATTTATTTTTTGTAAGCGTATTGCTGGCTTATTTCCCTTTCAGCAAGCTTATGCATATGGGTGGTATTTTTATGAGTCCAACAAGGAATTTGACGGGTGACACCCGTGCCGCAAGACATGTCAATCCATGGAATTATCCTGTAGAAGTGCATACATATGAAGAATATGAAGAAGAGTTCAGGGAAAAGATGATAGAAGCTGGACTGCCGGTTGAAAAGGAGTAACTAATGTCGGATCCAAAACCAAATGAGCTGATAGAAAAAATAGATTATATTCCTCCTCAAAAAGGATGGATGGATGTCCCTGTTAATATAAGAAAGGGAATGTACTGTTACGCATCTAACCCCAAAAGCGTGGAATATGTCCATCTTCCCTATGCGCGGGCCTGGAATCCGGTTGAAGAAGACTGGAAGCTTCCTGATAACTGGAAAGAGATAGTGCATAACGCTTTCAGAGATAGGCTTGACAGGTTCCGTTCATTCAAAGTTTTTATGGATATCTGTGTAAGATGCGGAGCGTGCGCGGATAAATGTCATTTCTTTATCGGAACAGGCGATCCTAAAAACATGCCTGTTTTAAGGGCCGAACTCTTACGCTCAGTTTACAGAAATGATTTTACGGCAGCAGGAAAAATTCTCGGGAAGGTTGCAGGGGCTAGAGAGCTTACTCTGGATGTGCTGAAAGAATGGTGGTACTATTTCTTTCAGTGTACTGAATGCAGGCGTTGCTCTGTGTTTTGTCCCTACGGGATTGATACGGCTGAGATAACAATCATGGCCAGAGAAATATTTAACCTTCTCGGTTTGAATATCGACTGGATAGCGACTCCTGTTGCAAACTGTTACAGAACAGGAAACCATCTTGGAATTCAGCCCCATGCTTTCAAGGAGATGATCGAATTTTTTGTCGATGATATTGAGGAAAAAACAGGGGTAAAAGTTGAGCCCACCTTCAATCAAAAGGGTGCTGATATACTCTTTGTCACTCCTTCGGGAGATGTTTTTGCCGATCCCGGTACTTACACCGCAATGGGCTACCTGATGCTCTTTCATTATTTAAAGGAGCAGGGCCTAAATGTAACATGGAGTACATATGCTTCAGAGGGCGGGAATTTCGGGTTTTTCACTTCCCATGAAATGATGAAACGTCTTAATTCTAAGATGTACGCAGAGGCAAAGCGTCTTGGTGTAAAATGGATTCTCGGTGGCGAATGCGGACATATGTGGCGCGTCATCAATCAGTATATGGATACGATGAACGGTCCGGCCGATTTTCTTGAAGAGCCGGTTTCTCCAATAACCGGAACGAAATTTACGAATGCAAGATCAACAAAAATGGTTCATATATCTGAGTTTACAGCTGATCTTATATATCATAATAAACTGAAACTTGATAAAAGCCGCAATGACAAACTTATAGTCACCTACCATGATTCGTGTAATCCCGCCAGAGGGATGGGACTTTTTGATGAACCGAGATATGTCATAAATAGCGTATGTAACCATTTTCATGAGATGCCGAGAAATACTATCAGGGAACAGACCTTCTGCTGCGGCAGCGGATCTGGTCTTAACGCCGGGGAAGATATGGAACTGAGGATGTGCGGAGGACTTCCGAGAGCTAATGCGGTAAAGCATGTTCATGAACAATTCGGAGTAAATATGCTGGCCTGTATTTGCGCTATCGACAGGGCGGTTTTTCCGGCGCTTATGGATTACTGGGTTCCTGAAGTTGGAGTTGCCGGTATAACCGAACTGGTTGCAAATGCCTTGTTAATGCCGGGTGAAATGGAGAGAACTACCGACCTCCGCGGCGAGCCGCTATCAGGAATGGAGGAATAAAATGTCTGGAGAAAAAAAGATATACGATAAAGGTTTAGTCGTTGCCGGTCTCATAATATTTGCAGTTATTTTCTTATTTCCTTTCTGGTATAATTTAGGGAAAGCCGCCCCGGTTCCTGAGCCTGTACTAACGGAGAAGGCCAAAGCCGCAAAGGAGTGTGTAGAGCCAAAGTCATATATGAAAGCCGAGCACATGCAGATTCTTGATGACTGGAGAGGCTCGGTTGTACGGGATGATAAAAGAGTTTATATCAGCAGCAAAGATAAAGAATTTGACATGAGCTTGTCCAATACCTGCCTGGACTGCCATTCAAATAAGGCCGATTTTTGTGATAAATGCCACAATTATGCGTCGGTGAGTCCTTACTGCTGGGATTGCCATATTGATAAGCCGAAGGAGAATAAGTGATGGAGAACAGCAGAAGAACTTTCCTGAAAATAGCTGGGATTTCAGCACTGGGCCTGAGCGCAAAGCCTGTTATTGATGCCTTTGCAGTATCCGATGAACATGGCGGAAAAAAGGAACCCAAACTAATTCCCAAAAAAGGCGCTCTTACCGCCAAAAGATGGGCAATGGTTATTGATACCACCAAATTTGAATCTGCGAAGGATCTAGAACCGATAATTGAAGCCTGCCATAAGATTCACAATATTCCCGTTTTTGAAAATAAGCGGCATGAAATAAAATGGATCTGGGAAGAAGAGTTCAAGCATGCTTTCCCCGACCTGGAAAATGAACACATCAATGACAGGATAAAAAGTTTGCCTTTTCTGGTTCTGTGCAATCAATGCGAGGATGCTCCCTGCGTCAGAGCTTGTCCCACAAAGGCGACTTTTAAGCAGGAAGACGGTATTGTTGCCATGGATTTTCACAGGTGTATCGGCTGCCGTTTCTGCATGGCTGCCTGCCCCTATGGTTCCAGGAGTTTTAATTTTAGGGACCCCCGCCCCTTCATAAAAGAGACAAACAAAAAATTCCCTACCAGAATGAAGGGGGTTGTTGAAAAATGCAATTTCTGCAGTGAGCTTCTTGCAGAAGGAAAACAGCCTGCCTGTGTTGAAGCGTCAAACGGTGCTATTGTTTTTGGAGATCTGGAAGATCCGGAATCCGAAGTAAGAAAACTGATGAAGACAAATTATACAATTCGCCGTAAATCGGCCCTCGGTACGGGGCCTGCTATTTACTACATCGTATGAGGTGGTTATGCTTGAATTAGCGATTAAGGGAAGCAAAAAATATTATGGATGGATGACGGCTCTGATTGCCGTTATCGGTGTCGGATTTGGCTGTTATTTATGGCAGCTCAGTTTTGGTCTCGGCATTACCGGAATGAGCAGAGATGTCTCATGGGGATTTTACATCGCCCAGTTTACTTTTCTTGTTGGGGTGGCAGCCGGAGGCGTGATGGTGGTACTCCCCTACTACCTGCATGACTATAAAGCATTTGGCAGAATAACGATTTTAGGTGAGTTTCTGGCAATCGCATCGCTGGTGATGTGCCTGCTTTTCGTCCTTGTCGATCTCGGGCAACCTATGCGGATTCTCAATGTTTGGCTTTATCCCACTCCTAATTCTGTGCTTTTCTGGGACACCCTTGTTCTCAATGGATACCTCTTCCTCAACATCGTCATAGGCTGGAATGTTCTGGAGGCTGAGCGTAACGGCACCCATTATCCAATGTGGGTCAAACCTCTTATATATATATCGATTCCTTTCGCTGTCAGCATACATACTGTAACAGCCTGGCTGTACTGCGGTCTGCCCGGCCGCGGTTTCTGGCTGACCGCTATCCTCGCGCCCCGTTTTCTCTCTTCAGCCTTCGCCGCGGGGCCGGCTCTTCTGGTTCTTTTATGCCTTATCATCCGCCGCGTGACCAATTTTGATCCGGGACGGGAACAGATTCAATCGCTTTCCAAGATAGTTGCCTATGCTATATGCCTGAATGTCTTTTTCTTACTATGCGAAGTATTTGTTGTCTTTTACAGCAAAATTCCGGAGCATATGGATCATATGAAGTATCTATTTGTAGGCCTGCACGGCCATGGAGTTCTTGTCCCGTGGATGTGGACATCGGTAGCTCTTATGATAATCTCGATCATTCTTCTTGTAAATCCGATAACAAGACGAAATGAAACGGTGCTTGCGGTTGCATGTGTTTGTGTCTTTTTAGGGACCTGGATCGATAAAGGGCTTGGAATGATCTCCGGAGGATTTGTTCCTTCTCCTTTGCATCATGTAAATGAATATGTTCCGACGATTCCTGAAATAATTATTACGATAGGTGTTTATGCCATAGGTTCTTTAGTTTTGACCGCGCTGTTTAAAATGGCAATTTCTGTTAAGGAAGAGGTGTCTGCCTGAAATCAGCAAGTCCTTAATGGTTTTTTTCAGAATATAAAAGCCATAAGAGAAAGGCTGGGGGAAAGCGTAAGCTTTATTACTTATCCGGCTTTCCGGTTTTTCCTGTCCAGCGCTTGCCTAAATCAGGATGGGGTGTGCGAAAGTGTTCCTTGGCACATTCCTCGCAGATACTGTTGCTTATCTCAGCATCGGAATGATCCAGGATATAAGCCTCAATCTGATTCCAATAGCCTTTATCATCCCTAATTTTCTTGCAATGTGAGCATACCGGGAGCAATCCGCTTAAGGTTTTAACTTTAGCCAGGGCATTTTTCAGTTCAGCGATCAGGTTTTCACATTTCTCTTCAGACTCCATCTCCTTGGAAACTACTGTAAGACATCCAATGGAAAGACAGATATTGTCCTTTGCATAAGTTTCAACGTTAGCCCGGTCTTTCAGCCAGCAGTGAATATTTTCACCAAGAGAAACTTTGTAAACTGCTTCAACATTGCCATGCTCCTTACTGTTTTCACGAAGCTGCTTTCTGGCTTCTTCCAGCCCTTTCCGGCTCAAAACCTCTTTTAGAATATCTGGCTTAACTCCCGAATATTTGTAAATACGCCGGTCAAGAATGCTGTCCCGAAAAACCCTGGCAAGGCGGGCGGTATCGCATCCCATCAAATCCGTGAAACTTCTGGCTGCATATTCATACCAGATGACATTTTCATCTTCATGCCAGGCCGATATGTAAGGTATCGACAGATCCCCTATTTTTTCGAAAGTCCGGAATGCCGCTATACATTCCGACACACGTTTCTTCAGCGCCTTGCTGTATTTCCCAGTGAGGATTCGCCCGCAATACTCGGGGTTCTTCATGTAATGTGAATTATGCTTCATAACAAAAACCTCCCTGTTTTTTAAAATTCAGGAGTATTTGCAAAAGCCATATTAGTTTCATTATACATAAATTTACGAAAAAAAGAATCTTTGATTTTTGTATTATCAAGTCTTATAGTTCTGTAATAGAACGGAATCATAAAATTATTACTTTTTTTCTGACAGGGAATTATCATGCTTGTCCGGGATATAATATATTCATGGAAAGGGTGGGGCGGTAAGCTTGGGCTTGGAAGCGGCATGTGCATGCTTAAAATATATGATCTTTCAAAGGGAGATTCGAAAGGGATAGCGCATCTGCGGCCCATAATTGTCGTAGTTTCAGACGTTCCGGAAAGTAAAATGTCGGTAAGAAGCTGCGCAGGCCATATAGCCACAATGGTATCAAGGGATTTTCATATTGACCCACACCGCATGCTATGGATTGAATATTATCCCGTGAAGACATATGGTGAGAAAAACAAGCATGTTATTCCTGAAAGTTTTGAAGCTGTTGAGTTCGAGTGGCATGAAGATAATGCCATAAAGCCAAAATGGAGAACTTTAAAACCGCCGCTGCTGGATGAAATCTCCAGGATGTATAAAGATAAAGGATTGAAGGAGTAAATGGGTCAGGGAATCTATGGCCCGTGAGCCATCATTTTCAACCGTTTTCTCAGTCTATGCGGAACCCTCTGCATTTTCATATTCCTGCAAATATCCACAGTTCTTCTCAGGGTTTCAAGGCAGACTTCACATTTTATGCATTCTTTGATGTGGCTTCGCATTTCTTCATAAGTTATTTCATCAAGCTCGCCATCCAAATATTCAGAGAGCCTTTTGAATATCAAAATGCATTTTTTATGATCGTGCTTTTTTTCTTTCATGCCGAAAAATAATCTTTCAGTTTTTCTCGAAGGAAAAGACGCGCCCTGTGGAGTCTAACTTTTACGCTTGCGGATTTTATATTAAGAATCTGCGCGGTTTCTTCGGTACCGAACCCTTCGATGTCTCTTAAAACCAGTACAATCCTGTATTTTTCAGGAAGTGATAAAATTGCTTTTCTTATATTATCGGACAGTTCGTCGTTTAGTACCTTTTCAAGAGGTTCAGAGGCCCATGGAGGCAGACTGTCCGGAATATTCTCCTTATCCTCAGATATGAAATCTTCTAGTGATATCTCATTACGAGGCGCGAATTTTGATCTGCGCTTTTTTTTTATACATACTGAAGCTGCAATCCTGTAAAGCCAGTTTTTAAATTTTGATTCGGACCTGAAATCAGACAGGTACCTGTATACATTTAAAAAAGTTTCCTGAACAATATCCTCGGCATCCCGTGTTTCTCTGCACATTCTAAGACCGAAGTTATAGAGTTTCTGTTCATATTTTTTTACAAGATCATAAAATAAGGATTTACGCCCCGAATTGATGGCTTTAACCAATTCGGTATCTTCGTCACTTATCTTTTTCCGCACCGGGATTTTTTGCATCAGTTTTATTGCTTGTCACCTGACAAGAATTGCGCAATCATGTTGAAATTCCAAATTTCGGGAGTATGTATGCCTGAAGAAGAACCCATACTCCGACAACAACAAGTAATATTACTATCTCTTTCATAATATATAAAGTCTCACTCCTTTTACAATAAAAAGTCGTTATTTACTAGTAAAAAATCAAAATTCCGAAGACAAAGTAAAAAGCTCAAAATGCAAGGCGCGCGAATCTTGAGGGATGCAGCGTACATTCTCGTACGCTGCAATGACGAAAGATGAAGTGCAACACAGCAGAATGACTTTTTACTAAGTCGTCCATTTCTTTTTGAAAACCAAGCAGTAGAGGCTCGTAAACAGAAACAGCATCACCAGTGAAAGATGGCTCAAATCAAAAAAAATTATTAAATTATGAGAAAATATGTATCCTTCAAAATTTCTTATTACGAGCAGAATACCGGTTATTATCAAACCTGTAATCAGAGCCGTTCTTAAATATCCAGTAAAGGTCAATTTAATTTTTTTCCTTGCAAGCAGCAGATAATCTGCTGCCGCATATGACGCTATTCCTATAATGAGCGCAGCACATACATAATGGATATAGTGATTTATATAAAATTTGGCGAGCCATCCCAGCCCCGGTATGTCTGCTATGTAATACCTTTTGAATATAGGCATCTCTCCGAAACCGGAAAGGGCGATGAAAAAAATTGTCAAAAGATATAAGTAATAAATATTCTTATTTCTGCTCATCTTTATTTACCTCATTTTCTTTTCTGGAATATTTGTAAAAGGTTCCTACAGCAGCTGCAATTCCAGCTATGGGCGCTATCGCCATTGCGGCAACCAGATTGTTTGCCTTTTCCATGGAATCGGAGACTGCGTTAAGATGAGGTTTCCCTTTGCCTGTTTCTATTGCTCTGTTCAAAACATCAAAGGGAACGGGAGATACGTAAATGGTATTTGTTCCGCCGTTTTCATTTTCACCGTATATGTAGCCGTTTGTTTCTTTTGCAAGAGCGTGTGCTTTTTTTATGATTTCATCCCTAAAACCTATCTCCTGAACATTTTCAGGGCATACCTCAATGCACGCAGGAAGCTTACCTTCTGCGATGCGGTTGTAACACCTGTCGCACTTGTACATCACGCCGTTTCCGGCAAAAGCCGGGAGAATATCAAGATAAAGGCCGATTCCGGTCTGGCGCTGGGGGATTTCCCACGGGCAGACATCCCTGCATTTGGCGCCTCCCAGGCAGAGATCCGAATCCAAACGAGATATGCCGTTTTCAAGCTGTTTTGCCGCACCCCAGGGGCACAGCTTGACACATGGCGGATTTGTGCAGTGCATGCACCTTCTTGGTATGGTAATAGTTTTCTGTTCTCCGTTTACCGTTACATCGGCGCTCTGTATGTAAAGCCAGTTGTAAGGGGTAAGGCGGTCATCAATGTCCCTTTTTTCAGACCAATCTTCCGGCTTGACTCTGTCCGGGTACATTTTTGGAAAAGGTTTCTTCGGTTCGGGATATTTTCCGGCATTTACCTCGCTGCAGGCTTCTACACATGCTCCGCACCCGATGCATTTCCCAATGTCAAGAAGTGTTGCAAGCTGTTTATCCTTATCAGCTGCAGCTGCCGAAGCCGGAATGCCTGCCGCCGCGACTGCACATGCGGCAAGGCCGCCTTTTATAAAAGATCTTCGTGAAATATTTCCAGTCATACAGATCTCCCTATATAATTATTTTAAAGGGGTCCAGGGTTCTCTGCCTGATGCGGACAGGGTACAAGTTTTTGCTTTCCGATCACTCGAACCCCTGATTCCTTGAATACTCGAACCCTATTTCTTAATATAGACCCATTTAAATGAAAACGGTTACAAAACTGTAATAATAAAAAACAGCTTTTAACATTTATGTACAGCTATTCAATGGATTAAAGGTAGATAGACTGTAGGCTGCTGGTAATTTCAGCATCAAAACTTCTTTCAGTTTAACACGAACCATAACTCATCTATCTAAAATTACAAGGGTTTTAGTTTGAAGAAAATTTTCCCCACCCGAACTCTTGAATCCTTGACCACCCGAACCCTTTTTCCTTATTTTCTGGCACAGGTATTGCTAAATCAGTTGATATGTATATAATCTATAACTGCGCTGTAAGCCAGAGAAAATTCTAGCGCAGAATATTAATAAAAAATATCAAATAGTTTTATCGTAAAGGAGCTTTTTAATGTGCCGCCTGTTTGCAATAACCAGCAAAGACCCTTTATCTCCCATGAGGGCGATTGAAGCGCTGGATGTCATGAAGGAAGGTCATGACGGTTCCGGCGTCGGGCTTTTTTTGCGCGACCTCGGAGGTCCTTTTGAAAATATAAAAGACGCTCCGATTCTCTCCGGAATTTTCAGTGAAAGCGGTTTAAAGCGTCTCGATACTTTTATGATGGATATAGGTTTCATGACAAAATACAGGCTTACAATAAGAGTTCCCAAGAAACCTCCGGCGGGAATTCCAAAAAGAGATATCTATCTTATAAGGGCTTATGAATATCCGGAAGGATGGGAAAGCCTTGGAGAAAAGGTGCTTTATGAGAGGCTTGTGGATATAAGGCTCAAATTAAGAAAAATGGGTGAAGAGAAAGAAGATATGATGGTCTTTTCCTTTTGGCCTGATGTCATAATGATTAAAGAGATCGGTGATCCAATGGAAGTGGCCTATTACCTTAAGCTCGACCGAAAAGAGCTTGAAGCACGTGTCATAATGGCCCAGGGAAGGCAGAATACGAATTACGAGATAAATCTTTACGCCTGCCACCCGTTCTTTCTCCAGGGTTATTCAACAATGACAAACGGTGAAAATACCGCTTTTTTCCCTATAAGGGATTTTCTGATGTCAAGAGGCGTTAACGGATATTCCGGGTATCAGTCCGATTCGGAAGTCTTTACACATATTCTTCATTACTGTAATACGAAACTTAATCTTGGACTCGAAATATACAAGCATCTAATAACTCCGCTTAAAGATGAGGATATTGAAAAGCATCCTGACGCTAAGCTTCTGAAGCATCTTAAGCACTCATGCAGAAAATTGATAATTGACGGCCCGAACTGCGTAATAGGATGCCTGCCCGACCATTCACTTTTTATGCTGCAGGACAGGAAAAAATTAAGGCCGGGCGTTGTGGGAGGAAAACCGGGAACATTCGCTTTTTCTTCCGAAATATGCGGGCTCGATGCCGCGATTCCGGACAGGGACAAGAGCAAAGACTTTCAACCGATGTATCTTGATACGGCAATTGTCGGTTCTGAACGTCAGGAGGTAAAGATATGTTGTCAGACAGACATATTACCCCTTCCACATTAAGCAAAAAAGATCTCCCATGGCAGGTACTGTGGAACAGGGACAAATGCACTTTATGCGGCCAGTGTACGGCTGTGTGCCCGGTAAACGCAATTGAACTCGGGGTTTTCCGGAAAAGAATACTTCAAACATCTCTCGATACGGGAGCTGTGCCATCCAGCGTAAATTCAGTATTTCACGGGATACGCCAGAAGACCGATCCCGCTTACAGTTGCGTAGGATGCGCAATGTGCAATATGGTCTGTCCCAATGATGCAATTATTCCGGTTAGAAGCGATGAAGCCGATAAACTGAGATTTCATATAAATCAGGGAGGGCAGCCGCGAAGCCGCGGAGGCCGCAGGAATGTCAAGGGAGGCATTCTTGACCAGATGAAGTTCATCAGGATCTCTATGCTGACCGATCCTGCGCTCGATGCGGGACGTCATGAATTTGAATTAAGAACTCTTCTCGGGAGGATTCTTCCGCCGGAAAAGAACCTCGAATTTTATTATGAGAACGGATGGATACCGCCGGTTAGGGATATCTACCCTCTCATAATAGGAGGAATGTCTTTCGGGGCTTTATCTCCCAATATGTGGGAGGGACTTCAGATGGGAGTTGCGTACCTGAATGAAGAACTTTCTATGCCGGTCAGAATCTGCACCGGAGAAGGAGGCTGCCCGCCGAGGCTTCTTCGGAGCCGTTTCATAAAGTATGTTATTCTTCAGATTGCAAGCGGATATTTCGGGTGGGATGAGATCATACATTCAATTCCTCACATGAAGGAAGACCCTTGTGCTATCGAGATAAAATACGGCCAGGGCGCCAAGCCGGGGGACGGCGGGCTTCTGATGTGGCACAAGGTTAACAAGCTGATTGCCGCTATCCGGGGAGTCCCAGCCGGAGTCAGCCTTCCAAGCCCTCCTACACATCAGACAAAGTATTCCATAGAGGAATCTGTGGCGAAAATGATCCAGTCGATGTGCATGGCCTGGGGTTTCAGGGTGCCTGTTTATCCCAAGATTTCGGGAACATCTACGGCCCTTGCGGTATTAAACAATCTTACCCGCAACCCTTACGCGGGAGGTCTTGCAATTGACGGTGAAGACGGGGGAACAGGAGCAGCCTACAACGTTTCCATGAATCACATGGGTCATCCGATAGCAAGCAACATTCGGGACTGCTACCTTACCCTGACCAAGACAGGCATGCAGAATGAAATACCTCTTTTTGCTGCAGGAGGTATCGGTAAAAGCGGAAACCTCGCGGCAAACGCTTCCGCCCTTATTATGCTGGGTGCAAGCGGTGTTCAGGCCGGAAAATATATCATGCAGGCCGCCGCAGGGTGTGTCGGCTCAGAATCAGACAGGTGTAATATATGCAACATAGGACGCTGTCCGAAAGGAATTACTTCACAGGATCCGCGGCTTTACAGACGCCTTGATGTTGAGGAAGTAGCGCAGAGAATTGTGGATGTTTTTTTGAGCTTCGATACGGAACTCAAAAAAATCGTCGCGCCTTTGGGACGTTCCACATCGCTTCCGGTAGGCATGTCGGATGCCCTGGGAATAAGTGATTTTAATGCGGCCGAAAGGCTGGGCATAAAATATGTCGTGTGAATAGTGAACAGTGAATAGTGAATAGTAACAAAAGACTATTTACTGATGACTGTGCACTATTCACTGTCAAAAGGGGTTTTATGAGTACAAGGGATTACAGGATAATATCGGGAAAAAGAGACGGAAAGCGGGTTGATTCACGCATCCTGGAAGAGATGATACAGGAGGCAGTTGCCTGCGGATACACGAACCTGGAGGTTCAGGCCTTCGGACAACACGGAATTGGCGGCCGGCTCTTTAAATCCGATTCGAAAGGAACAAATATAATAATATCGGGCCAGTCCGGACAGCGGGTTGGCGCCATGGGGTTTGCAAGTACATATATCGAGGTAATGGGACCGGCTTCAGATGATGTGGGATGGCTTAACGCGGGTGCGCATATAGTTATTCATGGAAACGCGGGAAACGGCACCGCAAACGGCATGGCCCAGGGGAAAATTTATGTTGCCGGAAATATCGGTTCCCGAGGCATGACAATGACGAAACATAACCCGCGTTTTGAACCCCCTGAACTCTGGGTTCTGGGCTCTGCCGGCGATTATTTCGGGGAATTCATGGCAGGCGGAGTAGCCGTGATATGCGGAGCCGGTTCCCAGACTCCTGAAAATGTTCTCGGTTACAGGCCGTTTGTAGGTATGGTGGGGGGAAAGGCATTTTTCAGGGGACCTCACAAAGGGTTCAGCCAGTCCGACGCCAGAATGATACCTGTCAATGATGACGAATGGGCCTGGCTGTTAAAAAACATGAAGATCTTCCTGAAAGATATTAACCGTTTAGAACTTTTGAAAACAATATCCGACCGAAAGTCATGGCAGCTTATAGTTGCACGTTCTCCTGAAGAGAGGGCCCTGTTTCCCAAACGGTCAATGGAGTCATTCAAAAATGATGTTTGGGAGAAAGAGCTCGGAAGGGGGGGGCTGATCGGGGATTTGACGCTTACGGACAGAAGCCTTATTTCTGTCATTACAACAGGCAACCTGCGCCGTTTTGTTCCGGTATGGGAAAACAGAAAATATCTGGCTCCATGCGAGGCTGGTTGTCCGACAGGCATTCCTGTTCAGGAAAGATGGAGCCTCATCCGAGCCGGACGAGTTGACGAGGCTGTCGATCTTTCTCTATCATATACTCCTTTCCCGGCTACGGTCTGCGGCTATCTTTGTCCAAATCTATGCATGCAATCATGCAGCAGGCAGTCTGCTTTAATGGCGCCGGTTGATGTAAAAAAACTGGGACAGGCAAGCATAGATGCGAAACTCCCGAAGCTTCCTCCAGAGGGCGGGAAAAAAATTGCGGTATTGGGCGGAGGCCCTGCCGGCATTTCGGTCGCTTGGCAGTTGCGTATGAATGGTCATAAGGCGACTGTTTACGACTTGGCTAAAACACTGGGGGGCAAAATTGCATCGGTTATTCCCTCAAGCCGTATACCTGAAGAAGTAATTACAAAAGAACTCGAAAGAGTCCAATCTGTCATACCGCATGTCAACCTTCAGCAGCGTCTCACGAAAAAAGATATCGAACAGTTGCTTGCCGATTTCGACATCGTTGTCGTAGCCGTTGGCGCGCGGCAACCACGAATGTTATCTGTTCCGGGAAAAGAAAAAGCTATAGCGGCCCTTGATTTTCTCGTACAGGCAAAAGAAGGAAAGGCCAGGGCAGGCAGGCGGGTTGTGATAATCGGCGCCGGAAATGTGGGATGCGATGTTGCAGCAGAAGCCCACAGGCTCGGGGCGCGGGAGATTACCCTGATAGATGTTCAGGAACCGGCTTCTTACGGGGCCGAAAGAAAAGCCGCGGAAGAAATTGGCGCTAAATTCATCTGGCCGTGTTTTACCAGGGAGATTACAAACAAAGGTGTAAAACTGGAGTCAGGAGAAGTTATTCCGGCCGATACGGTCATAATATCGATAGGGGACATTCCTGATCTTGGATTTTTACCGGAAAGCGTAACAACAGACCGTGGATTCGTGATTGTGAATCAATGTTACCAGACAAGCAATCCTCAAATATTTGCAATCGGAGATGTTGTGAAGCCGGGGCTTATTACAGATGCGATTGGCGCTGGCCGCAGCGCTGCCGATGCCATAATAAAAATCCTCGAAGGAAGACGTCCCTCCGATGACCTTAAGCGGGTAATAGATAAAAAACGGATAAAGCTGGAATATTTTGATTCAAGAGTTACCGGTTTTGACGGGCTTGAGCATTGCGGATCGCAATGCTCATCATGCGGGACCTGCCGCGACTGCGGTATTTGCGTTGCAGTTTGTCCGCAAACCGCAATAACCCGAAAGGCAAAAAGCGGAAATGATTTTGAAATGGTTGTGGATGAAAACAGGTGTATCGGATGCGGTTTCTGCGCCGGAGCTTGTCCGTGCGGTGTGTGGAATATAGTGGAGAATGAACCGATTGAATAGAACCGAAACCCTTGAATCCTTAAACCCCCGAACCCTTGGACCCATTAATGGATAATATGAAAGCGCTGCTTGCCCTTGAAGACGGAAGAACCTTTTCCTGCCGAAGCTTTACAGGTCATGGAGAAGCCTTTGGGGAAGTTGTTTTCAATACCAGCATGACCGGATACCAGGAGATTATTACTGATCCTTCATACAGCGGTCAGATTATTACTATGACATATCCTCTGATAGGTAATTACGGTGTCAATTATGAAGATATTGAATCAGGCAGAATACAGGCATCGGCCTTTCTGATCAGAGAGTACCAGGAGTATCCGAGCAATTTCAGATCAACGGGAACTTTAAGGGATTACCTGAAACAGGAAGGAGTTCTTGGGATAGAAGGATTCGATACCAGGGCGCTTACAAGGCATATCAGAGATAAAGGAGCAATGCGGGCATATATCTCCACATCCGAGATGAACCCCTCCTCTTTAACTGAAAGGGCTAAAAAAATTCCAAGCATGGTAGGGCTTGATCTTGCAACAAGAGTTACGACCTGCAAACCGTATTTCTGGTCTGAAGGGAAAATTCAACCTTGCCCGGAAAGCGTCGGTAGTTTAAACAAATCTATATGGAAAAAGAAAAAAAAGAGATTATCCGTTTTAGCCTTTGATTTCGGGATAAAGTATAACATTTTAAGATGTCTTGAGAATGAGGGTTGTGAAATCCTGGTTGTTCCGGCTTCAACCACCGCGGCTGCCGTCAAGAATATTGAACCAGACGGTATTTTTCTTTCAAACGGCCCCGGTGACCCTGAACCTGTAACGTATGCAATTGATACTATCCGGGTGCTCCTGGGTTATAGACCGATATTCGGCATCTGTCTGGGGCATCAGCTTCTGGGGCTTGCTCTTGGCGGTAAAACATACAAGCTGAAGTTCGGTCACAGGGGCGCAAATCAGCCTGTAAAAAACCTTTTGACAGGCAAAGTGGAAATTACATCCCAGAACCACGGTTTTGCAGTGGATACGGAAAGCCTGGGTACCGAACATATAGAAACAACCCATATAAACCTTAACGATAATACGCTGGAGGGTTTCAGGCACAGAAAACTTCCTCTTTTTGCCGTTCAGTACCATCCGGAAGCATCCCCAGGTCCCCACGATTCGCGTTATCTGTTTAACGAATTTGTCAGGTTGATGAAAAATGCCTAAACGATCCGACATAGGGAAAATACTTATAATAGGAGCAGGCCCTATAATAATCAGCCAGGCATGCGAATTCGATTATTCAGGAACTCAGGCGTGCAAAGCATTGAAAGAAGAAGGCTACCGGGTAGTGCTTGTAAACAGCAATCCCGCCACGATAATGACCGATCCGGACATGGCTGATAGGACATATATCGAGCCGGTCACTCCTGAAATTGTTGCAATGATAATTGAAAGAGAGCGCCCTGATGCGCTGCTGCCAACGCTTGGAGGGCAGACAGGCCTTAATACCGCCATAGAAATAGCTCAAATGGGAATGCTGGAAAAATTCGGAGTTGAGATGATCGGGGCTTCAATTGAATCGATAAAAAAGGCCGAAGACAGGGATCTTTTCAGGAAGGCCATGAATAAAATAGGGCTAAGGATTCCCGAAAGCGGGATTGCCGTCAACATGGAGGAAGTAAGAGAGATTGTAAAAAGAATCGGCTTTCCGATTATAGTCAGGCCGAGCTTTACCCTCGGTGGTACAGGCGGAGGGGTCGCGTATAATTTTGAAGATCTGGAGATAATCGCAAAGTCAGGTTTAGATTCAAGCCTTATCGGGCAGATCATGCTCGAAGAATCAGTCCTCGGATGGAAAGAGTATGAGCTTGAAGTAATGAGGGATAAAAATGACAACGTTGTAATTATCTGCTCGATTGAAAACATGGATCCGATGGGAATTCACACCGGAGACAGCATTACGGTTGCTCCCGCCCAGACATTGACGGATGCGGAATACCAGAAGATGAGAAACGCATCCATTGCAATTATGAGAGAAATCGGCGTTGACACCGGAGGATCTAATGTCCAGTTTGCCGTAAACCCCAAAAACGGAGAGATGGTCGTTGTTGAAATGAATCCCAGGGTTTCGCGCAGCTCTGCTCTTGCTTCCAAGGCAACCGGATTCCCTATAGCAAAGATTGCTGCAAAGCTTGCAGTAGGTTATACTCTCGATGAAATTCCTAATGACATCACGGGAGAAACCCTTGCTTCATTTGAACCTACCCTTGATTACTGCGTTGTCAAAATTCCTAGATTTACCTTTGAGAAATTTCCCGAAACAAAAGATTACCTGACAACAGCCATGAAATCGGTCGGTGAAACGATGGCGATAGGAAGAAACTTCAAGGAGGCGTTCCAGAAGGGATTGAGATCTCTTGAAACAGGGCGCTTCGGTCTCGGCGCGGATGGCAAGGATCCTGTTATTTCTGAAGAAGTCAAATTAACGGAAACTGAAATCACTCAGAAGCTCTCCATTCCAAATTCGCAGAGAATATTTTATCTGCGCCATGCTCTTAATCTCGGAATCTCCCTGCAATCGATACATGAACTGACGGCGATTGACCCGTGGTTTCTTTATCAGATAAAACAGATAGTTGATCTCGAACAAATCATTGCAAATGCCGGAAAGGATCTTTCCGAAGAGCTTTTATATCAGGCAAAATCCTTCGGGTTTTCGGATATTCAAATTGCTCATCTTGTGGGATCAACAGAAACTGCTGTCAAACAAACCAGGGAGAAGTCGGGCATAAAGCCTGTTTACAAACTTGTCGATACTTGCGCCGCCGAATTCAGGGCGGCAACACCTTATTACTATTCCACTTACGAGGAGGAGAACGAAGCGCGGGTGTCGGACAGGAAAAAAGTTATGATTTTAGGCGGAGGTCCGAATAGGATAGGCCAGGGAATTGAATTTGATTACTGCTGCGTTCAGGCCTCATTCGGCGTACGGGAAGAAGGTATTGAGAGCATTATGGTTAACAGCAATCCAGAAACCGTGAGTACTGACTATGATACTTCGGATAAACTCTATTTTGAACCTCTGACAAAAGAAGATGTTTTAAATATAGTGGAGACTGAAAAGCCATCCGGTATTATCGTCCAGTTCGGGGGACAGACTCCTCTTAATCTTTCCGCTTCACTTCATAAGGCCGGAGTTAAAATACTCGGAACCCAGCCTGAAAGCATTGACATGGCGGAGGACAGGGAGCTTTTCCAGGCCATGCTAAAGAAACTCAATCTGGTTCAGCCTGAAAACGGCACCGCGTTAACTATTGAAGATGCCGTCGCTGTTGCCGAATCGATCGGATATCCCGTAATCGTCCGGCCATCCTATGTTCTTGGCGGAAGAGCAATGAAGATAGTTTATAACAAAAAGGATCTTGAAAATTTTACCAGAATTGCAATCGAGGCATCACCCGAGCATCCGGTGCTGATCGACAGATTCCTAGAAGACGCAATCGAGATAGATGCCGATGCAATTTCGGACGGGAAGTCAACCATCATGTGCGGAATAATGGAGCATATAGAGGCGGCAGGAATCCATTCCGGCGATTCGGCATGCGTTCTTCCCCCTTACAGTATCAGCCCTTCAATAATTGATGAAATTACAGCTGCCACAAAGGCGATGGCATCAGAGCTGAAAGTTGTAGGTCTCATGAACGTTCAGTATGCCATCAAGGGAGACCGGCTCTATGTACTTGAAGTAAATCCCAGGGCGTCGAGAACAATCCCGTTTGTCAGCAAGGCAACCGGAATCCCGTTTGCAAAGCTTGCCACGAAGCTAATGCTGGGGCGCACCCTTTCCGAAGTCGGTCTTTTAACCGAAAAGGTCCCAAACCATGTTTCAATAAAAGAAGTTGTTCTTCCGTTTAACAGGTTCCCAGATGTCGACACACTACTTGGTCCTGAAATGAAATCGACGGGAGAGGTTATGGGGATAGATTCAACTTTTGGACTTGCCCTCGCAAAAGCTCAGCTTGGAGCAGGGCAGAAGATGCCGACCGAAGGAGATGTTTTTATAAGCGTGATGGATTCGGATAAGAAATCGGTAATCCCTGTTGCGGCAAAGTTCAGCGAAATGGGATTCAAAATAACGGCAACAAAGGGGACTTCTTTTTTTCTCACGGAACACGGGATTATCAATGAAATGATAAACAAGGTTTCGATGGGACGCCCTCATGTTGTTGATGAAATAAAAAATAAAAGCATTCATCTTATTATAAACACCGGAACAGGAGCCGAACCGATGAGGGACGGCTATGAAATCCGCCGCGCGGCGATAAAATACAATATTCCCTGTATTACAACGATTCCCGGAGCAATGGCAATCTGCAGGGGCATTGAAGCTTTAAAGGAAAAAAGGTTTTCTGTAAAATCGATCCAGGAGTACAATGAAAGTGAATAGGCTTCAGATAAAGGGGCAGTGAAAAGTGGAATATAAATCAAAGATGCATGTTTATGAAAATGAGTCGTTTTCAGAAGAAAAGCCTCGTGAATCATGCGGACTAATCGGAATTTTCGGCCATCCCGAATCTGCAAGGATCTGCTGTTTCGGTCTCTATGCTCTTCAGCACAGAGGTCAGGAGAGCGCCGGTATATCGGTTGTACGGGATAAAAAGATAGCAGAGCACAAGGGCATGGGGCTTGTCCCTGAAGTATTTGATAATGCAAGCCTTGAAAAACTGAACGGATTATCCGCAATTGGGCATGTCAGGTATTCCACAACCGGAAGCTCAACCATTACAAACGCCCAGCCTTTGGTCATTTATCACAGGCACAGATCCTTTGCCGTTGCACATAACGGTAACCTTGTGAATGCCCACTCCTTGAAAAATGAACTGGAAGAGACAGGCGCAATTTTCCAGACAACCATGGACAGCGAGGTTTTTCTGCATCTTTTCGTGAGAAATCTGAAAGACGGACTTGAGCAGGCTCTTGTTGAAACGGTGAAAAAATTAAGGGGAGCATTCTCTTTTGTTGTTCTGACAAGCGAAGGAGAAGTAATAGGGATAAAAGATCCATACGGGTTCCGTCCCCTTTGCCTTGGTAAATTGAATGGGAACTATATCCTGGCGTCCGAAACATGCGCCCTTGATCTTGTTGAAGCGGAGCTTATCAGGGAGCTTGAGCCCGGTGAAATCGTGATAATAAGCAAGGATGGTGTCAAAAGCATTAAGGCAGAAACAGCCAGCCGGAGAGCGTTTTGCATATTTGAATTTATTTATTTTGCAAGGCCGGACAGCACAATTTTCGGACAGAATGTTTATAAGATACGAAAAGCCCATGGCCGCCGTCTTGCAAAGGAAGCTCCTGTTAAAGCCGACCTAGTAATGCCCTTTCCTGATTCAGGGACTTATGCCGCCCTCGGTTACTCGGAAGAATCGGGTATTCCTTTCGAGATGGGGATGATACGAAATCACTATATCGGAAGGACTTTCATCCAACCTTCACAGAGCATGCGTGATTTCGGCGTAAGGGTCAAATTAAACCCTGTTAAGGAACTGCTCAAAGGAAAAGAGATAATAATTATTGAAGACTCGATAATAAGAGGAACAACAATAAAGACAAGAGTAAAATCGCTGCGCGGGTTTGGCGTAAAAAAAATTCATATGAGGGTAAGCGGTCCTCCCCACAGATTTCCGTGCCATTACGGAATAGATTTTTCAACAAGAGGAGAGCTTATTGCCGCAACAAAATCGGTTTCAGAACTCCAAGAAATTCTTGGTCTTGATTCCCTCCATTACCTGAGTATTGACGGCCTCCTTAAATCAACAGACATGGAAAATCCCGAAGAGAATTTTTGCAAGGCCTGTTTTGACGGATGTTATCCAGTCCAATTCGATGAAAATATATCAAAAGACTGCATGGAAAGAGTATAATTGCCGATGAGAAAGAATTGCTTATTGAAATGAGGTGGAGTTTTTTGATATATTACTGTATAGTTTATTTTACAGGTTCATCAAAATTAATCAGTTCGTTGAAAGTCCGAAGTTTCATCAATCCCTGTCTCTATTGGAGAAGCTAGGAGGATTTATGATTGAATCAAAACGCCTTCAGGATAATATGGAAAATATTAAAAAGCTTATGAATATTCCCACTCTGAAGCATTTCGAAATAAAAAGTCTTAGCAAGCTGCTCAAGCTCAGCAAGATCAGAGAATATGAAGACGGGGAAATTATTATTCAGGAAGGGGCCAATGACCCATGGCTATATTTTCTTCTTGCGGGTGGAATTTCGGTCAGAAAAGAGAATATAGAAATTGCTACTATCGATAAAAAAGGTGAGATCTTCGGGGAGATGAGAATTATAGACAGCTTGAGCAGGTCTGCATCAGTTTGTGCTGTCGGCAAAACCGTGTGCCTTGCTGTGGATACCACAGCGCAGAATAAATCTTCAATAGATGGCGGCAGGGAGGAAAAACTCGATTTTCTTCTTCTTTTATACAAGATCTTTGCTGAATACATGTCAGTAAGGTTACGCCTGACAAGTGATGAGCTTGTTAAAGCAAAGAAACAGATAGAACGTTTTAACAAAACATAAAATGAAAAGAAAAAAAACAGTTTCGTTCTCAAAAAACTCCACCAACATTTTTTTCCATATTCTTACAAACTGCAATCTACACTGCAGCCACTGTTATATCAATAAAGAGCAGCATGGAAAAAACACTCTTCCCCTCAAAACCATAAATTCATGGCTTGATGCTTTTGCAGGAAAAAATGAAACCGCAAATGTTATCTTTCTTGGCGGTGAACCCACATTGCATCCCGATCTTTTCCTTGCGGTAAAACACGCAAGAAAAAAAGAATATAAATCGATAACGATTGACACAAACGGTTATCTTTTTAACAGCATCCTGTCAAAAATAGATCCAGATGAAGTTGACTACATAAGTTTCAGCCTGGACGGAGCAACATCAACCACAAATGACATGATAAGGGGAAGGGGTTCTTATGACAAATGCCTTTCAGGAATAAAAGAGGCTGTTTCAAAGGGATTTAACACGAGCCTGATTTATACTGTAAGCAGCGTCAATATTCATGAACTTTATATGATTGCACCTTTGCTATGCAGACTTAAAATAGAAAGATTTTTTATTCAGGTTATCGGAATAAGAGGAAAAACAGCAAAAAGCAGGCAGTTAAAACAGGGAGTTGAGAATCCGCAGGTGTCGAGGATGAAGTGGCTTGATACCATTCCGGAGATTGCGGAAAAAGTTGCAGAACATGGAATTACCGTAACATATCCAAAGGTTTATCTTGATACTGATGAAAAATTTGAATGTGCCGGACTTGTTGCGGACAACTATTTCATTTTTCCGAACGGAAGAGTTTACCGGTGCCCTTTATGTGAGGATTATCCTCTTAACAGTATGGAATTTAAAAGCAACAGGCTTGTCAATACGAAAAAAATAAATGAACTGGACCTGTTCGGGCTTAATGTTCCTGAAGGTTGTGTCATGAACAGGCTCATCCAGCCAGGAAATTTGAACTATAATAAATATGGAACCCCAGAATACAAAATAGCCTGCTGCCTCCTCAAGAAAGAAATTCCAGCCGTCAGATAACAGGATAGTAAGTAACCGGCCAATCGAAACAGAATATGTTAAACCGCAGGCTACGGATAAATTATTGAAAACTATTCATAAAATAATACAAGGCGACAGCAGGCAAATGAACCTTATACATGATAAATCGGTTCATTTAGTCATTACTTCCCCCCCGTACTGGCAGTTAAAAGACTACGGAACAGAAGAACAAACCGGTTTTCATGAAAGCTATGAAAGTTATATCAACAATCTTAATCTCGTCTGGAAGGAATGTCACAGGGTATTACACCCCGGCTGCCGGCTTAGCATCAATATAGGAGACCAGTTCGCCAGGTCGGTTTATTACGGGCGGTATAAAGTGATTCCAATAAGAACAGAAATAATTAAATTCTGTGAAATCATAGGATTTGACTATATGGGAGCTGTTATCTGGCAGAAGGTAACCACATGCAATACAACCGGAGGCGCAACTATAATGGGCAGCTTCCCATATCCCCGAAACGGCATTTTGAAGCTGGATTATGAATTTATTCTGCTTTTCAAAAAACAGGGCGTTTCGCCTGCGCCGACGAAAGAACAAAAAGAACTTTCAGTAATGACAAAAGACGAGTGGAATAATTATTTTTCAGGGCATTGGTGCTTTACAGGGACAAAGCAGGACGGCCACATTGCCATGTTCCCGGAAGAATTGCCTGCACGCCTGATAAAAATGTTTTCTTTTTACGCCGAGACGGTTTTGGACCCGTTTTTAGGCAGTGGTACAACCGCACTCGCTGCCCGTAACTTAGGCCGTAGTTCTGTTGGATATGAAATCAATTCGGACTATATTCCAACAATTAAAAATAAGCTTAATGTGGCGCAATTCGACATTGCTGCCACTGAATACGTGTTTCTGAATGATAGTATTAAAAATGACCTCGATAAAGAAATCAAAAAGCTGGCCTATATCTTCAAAGACCCTCATAAAATTGATAAGATGGTAGATCCTAAGAAGATTCAATTCGGGTCAAAAATAGATAAAGAAAGGGTTGAAAGAGAAGTTTACTATTCCGTAAAAGAAGTTTTAAGTCCCGAGTTGTTGAAGCTGGATAATGATTTGGCTGTCCGCCTTATAGGTGTAAAAGAAAAAGTAGAAACAAACGGACAGGCAATCAGATTTCTGATCGAAAAAACGAAGGGTCAAAAAGTATTTATGAAGTTCGACAATAAGAAATATGATGAAAAAAACAACCTCCTCTGTTATCTGTACCTGAAAAACAGGACTTTTATAAATGCCCATATAATCAAGGAAGGTTTAACGGATGTAGATTTTTCTTTTAGTTTTAGAT
Source organism: Desulfobacterales bacterium (assembly GCA_046485065.1). GTDB lineage: Bacteria > Desulfobacterota > Desulfobacteria > Desulfobacterales > RPRI01 > RPRI01. Next base: position 129,036 of record JAWOHP010000085.1, read on the forward strand.
ACAAAAATAAATTTATAAAACTCGGGGCAAAAAACAGCTAAAGCGAATATCATAAATGTATTCCGTTTGGGTATGTGTGCGTATACGATCCGCAGTAATAATGCCGATTTAAAGTGTGAGATTATATAGTTGCCTTGACAGTCTGCCCGGATATATCAGAGCACTGCTGCTTCCGGCTGGGGGTGGGACTGGTTGTGTTAAAAAGGCTTGAGCTATTGTTCCTGTTTTTCAATTTTTGAGACGTGATTGCCGGAGTTTATTTTTTCCCATCTGTACCAGAATGTCTTATAGCTCATACCAAGAAGCTTTGCGGCCTTGGCCACGACGCCATTGGCGCGTATCATCGATTTTCTCATGAGATTTTTTTCAAGTTCCTCGAAATTGATTCCGCCTTCCGGAATATCAAAGTCGAACGAGCAGACCGACTCCGAATATCTGAGTTCGCTCTTTATATCCCTTAATGTTATAGTTTCGGTATCGCACATGATTACCGCCCGTTCAATAACCGATTCGAGCTGCCTTATATTGCCCGGCCAGTTATATTCAACAAGGGCATTTATCGCGGTAGAGTCGATTCCCTTTATCCTTTTCCCGAATTCCCGGCTGTACCTTGTCATAAAGAACTGAGACAGTTCGGGTATGTCGCTTTTCCTGTCTCTGAGCGCCGGAAGTTCTATAGTAATAACTTTCAGCCTGTAGTAAAGCTCCTCCCTGAAATTACCTTTTGCAAGCTCCTTTTCTATATCCTTGTTGGTTGCGGTTATAATTCTGACATCGACTTTTATCGGATCTTTACCCCCCAGTCTTCTTATTTCCTTATCCTGGAGTACTCTCAGAAGTTTAGACTGCATCATTAGGGGGAGATCCCCTATCTCGTCAAGAAATAACGTGCCGCTGTTTGTCGCTTCGAACAGTCCTATCTTCCGTGATTGTGCTCCAGTGAAGGCGCCCGGTTCATAGCCAAAGAGTTCGCTCTCAAAAAGATTTTCAGGTATGCAGGCACAGTTGAGGGCTGTAAATAGCCGGGATCGCCTGGGACTGTTGTAATGAATGGCTCTTGCGGCAAGTTCCTTGCCCGTGCCGCTTTCACCCCTTATAAAGATTGTTGCAGAACTATGTGACACCTTTTTCATGATATCAAAGGCTTCCCGCATCTTGGAGGATTTGCCGATTATCCCTTCGATCCTGAACCTGTCATAGAGTTCTTTCTGCAGCTGGAGATTCTCTTTAAGAAGCCCTGTCCGCTCAACGGCCCTCCCGACAGTCATCAGCATTGAATCCTTGTTCAGTGGTTTGGTAAGATAATCAAACGCGCCTTTTTTCATCGCTTCAACGGCTGATGATATTGTTCCGTGGGCTGTCATGATAATCATGGTTGCGCATGGTAAAAGGGAGTCCTTCTGAATTGAGTCAAGCAGCTCTATGCCATCCATTCCTTCCATTTTGAGATCTGTGAGTATGACATCGGGATTGTATTTCTTTGCGGTAATCAATGCTTCTTCTCCCGAAGAGGCCGTATAAGCTTCATATCCTTCATCATCGAGTATTGTCTTTACTATGTCTCGCTGAAGTTGTTCATCGTCAACTACAAGAATAACAGCCATCTTATTTTCCCTTATCCAACGGCAGAAATATAGTAACCACACTGCCTTTGCTTTCAATGCTCTTGATTTCGATCTTTCCTTTATGTTCTTCAACGATTCTTTTTGTAAGGGCAAGTCCGAGTCCTAGCCCGTTATTTTTCGTTGTATAAAACGGATCGAAGATTTTTGAAAGCTTCTCTGCTGATATACCCGTCCCCGTATCTTCTACGGCTATAATAAAGTTTTCATCCGTCCGTCCGGTTCTTATCGTGACCATCCCGCCATCAGGTATCGATTGGAACGAATTCAATATTATATTGTAAAGGCAGGTTTTTATAAATCCGGAGTCCGCGTAAAGCGCCTGTTCTGTCGCTAATTCACTGATTATTATGATTTTTTCATTTTCAGCCTTGGCCTTGACAAGTTCCAGAACGTCTTCTATGAGCTTTCTTATATCTATCTGCTGGAGATTAAGCTCGAAGGGCCTGCTCTGCTCCAGGAAACTTTCGGCAAATCTGCTGACACGCTGAATCTCGTTTTTGATATTAAGAATCAGCGAGTCGAAGAGCTTTTTTTCGTCTTCTTCATCCGGTTCATATTTTTTCCGTATATGGTCGATGGAAAGACTGATAAAATTGAGCGGATTCCTTATTTCGTGCGCAATACTCATCGAAAATTGTCCTATGCCAGCCAGGTGCTCAGCCTTTCGCAGCCTTTCCTCCAGAATGCGTTCTTCCTTAAGTTTGCCGACCATGTAATTGAAGCTCTTTGCGAGTTCTCCTATTTCGTCTTTCCTTTCAGTGCGTATTTCATGATCAAGATTGCCAAGAGCCACACTTTTGGCAGCTTGTACTACATCTTCTATCGGTTTTGTATAGCGTTTTGCAAGAATGATGCTCAGAATCAGTCCTATCCCGAATATGATTGCGGTTGCCGTAATTCTTCTGATGTTTTTCTTCTGCATCTGGGATGAGAAGTCATCTGTATTAACTTTAATGTGTATATATCCGTAATTTTTTTTGTCGACAACTACCGGAACTATTACATTGTAAAATTGCTCCTCACCTACTACGGGTTCCCCGAGTTCTGCCTTGAATATCAGTTCTTTTTTTGCCTTTGTGATCCATTTTCCAACATTTCCGGGGTCGGTGCTTGATATTATCCTGTCGGAATTGCTGATGATCGATATCTCTTTAATGCCTTTTGTCTTCAGTTTATTAAGATAGTTCTGCAACCGCTTGTCTTCCGAAATTCCACTGCTGGTAACTTCTTCCACACCCATCTGAACGCCTCTTGAAATGTCTGCTATCTGTCTTTCAAATTCATCATTGATTGATGTTTCGGTCTGGTAATAGAGCAGGATGAGTATGGAGATGAGGCTGAAGCTTAAGAAAAGCATCAGGGCAACAAGTTTTTTGTTTAGAGAGAGTCTTGGAAAGAAGTCTCTTATGATATTTATGTTGAAAGTCATATGTACATTCTACATTGATTTGCTATAAGTAGTCAATCAGGGAAGACCGTTCCAGGAAATTTGCAGGGAATATCTGACCATGAAGCCGGATGACAAAGTATTAAGAGGAGTAACAGCTGAAAAATCAAGGGGTATCTATTACAGTGATCGAATTTTCTGAGAGTGACCAGTAAAATGCCCTGGCATCATTTTTATCCAGCACAATATCTATGGCCGTATAAGGTTTCCCTTTCAAAACATTCCAGAGCGTTAATATCGGGCGTGTTAAAAATCGAGCTGATGAATAGGAAAAGTTGCTTATTCCTGAGGCAATTCCATCCGTTGGTGGTTTGATGTGAATCACTATCCCGCTTTCAAGAACAACTGTATATCTTGAAGGCATGTCAGTCAGTTCAAAGGCATCCACCTTATACTTATCATTTTTCTTGTTTTCTCCGGGTTTTATCATTTCCCTCTCCGGCTCGATGAGTGCGCTTTTTTCTTTCACCCGGTATGCGTTTACAAAAACAGGGCTGCCCCATAAATCATAGTCCTTTATCTGAAGTTTTTTAAGGGGAATTCCTCTTGATTTTATATAGATAGTTTTCCCCTTCAGATTGAAAACAAAGTAGATATCGGGCTTACGGGATAGCTTAAGTTCTTCTTCGAGAAATCGGCGTTCTCTTATGTATATCTCTTTGTCATCAGCGGCAAATGTCGGACAGGCGATGAAGGTGATGAAAAAAAATATGAACCTTAACATGATAATCAAAATATATATATCCTCGTGCCAATACCGGCTGAGGTAAAGACAGTTTTAAGGTCCTTATCACCGACCCGGATGCAGCCGTGTGATACATTTCTTCCGAGCATCCTTGTATAAAGAGTCCCGTGTATAAAATATCCGTTACCGAAACCCAGAGCATATTCCCCAAGGACTCCTTTTTCTATCCTTTTCCTTGGATCTTTAGGTATCTCTTCACCCTCCTCGATAAATGCCCAGTCGGGTTTGGTCCACGCAGGTGCTATGCTTTTTGACTTTACCGTATACTCGCCTGTAGGAGTATCAAATACCCATTGCCGATTGCCAGATGGATCTTTTAATACATTCCCGCTTCCGCTTGATACCACTGCTTCATGTATCACCATGTTCCCTTTTTTCAGATAGAGTTTGTTCATGCCGGTGTCTATCACGATATAAACTTTGTCAGGAGTCAGGTTTTCTAACCTTTGCCTGAGCGCTGAATTTCTCTTCTTCATGGTATTCATGCTTGTTTTTTCGTATTTAGTTTCCACCGAATTATTGATCTTCGGCATGTTTCTGCTCCCTAAATAATATCCGGCTGCCTCGAGAGTCAGAAACATGATAAATAAAATTATAATTATTTTAAGAAATATTCCTGTTTTGAACATTTAGAGACCTTCAATGGCGGAAGAGAGCGTGTTTTTATGATCAACAGCTCCTACAATGGTTACAGGTGTCCCGACATTAACAAGGCTAAAAAGGGAATCAATCATATCATTGTCCATAGAAATACATCCATCTGTCATACTGTTCTTTCCGCCACCATGAATTTCTATGAGTCCCCCTATCTTTGAATTTGCAGGGATATGACCTTTTTTCTTTGCGCTGATGAAGTTTCTCATATCTTCTTCGTTAGGGTAGTTTATCAATAATGCCTTGTGGAACCGGCTTGCAGATAGTTTCTTTGTTATATGGTACTTTCCTTCAGGAGTTTTTTTATCACCGGCATAGTTTTTATCAAGAGAACCGTTACGCCCGAGTCCCACGCTGTATGTCCTGAACGGAACGCCATTTTTATAGAGTACAAGAGTGCGCTCGCTTTTATTTACGATAATTGCCGGAATATTTCTGTTTTTTGATTCAGCTATGGTCTCATCCGCCATTTGCTGCCATTTTTTAATATGACTGCGGTCGGTATAACGGTCAAGAATAGGGCGCAACATATTTTCAGCCGCATCAATGAATCCTGATATATCCTTTAATTTTCCATCAGCAGCCTTGTAATCGCTGTTACTATATGCTTTAGTAGCTTCTGACAGGAGCAGTTCGGCCTTTATGAGATCTTTCCTCGCAAGCCTCCCTTCATTGATCATTTCAGTCAGTCCCTTAAGAGTCTCTATTCTGCTTTTTAAAAAAGAAATCTTATCTGAAATGCTCGCTTTTGTTGTATCCTTTATTTCCGAAATCTTCTTCTGTAAATTATGGCCTGATTCGAGCAGTATTATCAATTCCGACTGAATTGACCTGTAATCCTGAAACCATGCGAATCTGGATTTTTCTTTTACCAGGTCATCTTTTATCTTGCGTAATGATATCCTGTATTGCTTGAATCCTTCAGGAGCATATATTTCAGCACCTGAAAGCCAGAGGCTCTGTTCCTGTTTTTCAGCCATTTGTATTTCCGGAGGTAGCTGAGGAGCTGAACAACCGAATGCCATTATTATTATGGAAAAAACAAATGCCTTTTTAAATATATTTTGTAACATTCCGTACCCGTTCTCAAAAAACATATTGACGTAACCATTTAAACTTCTTTGAAATTGCCGGTTTTCCACATGAATCTGCTCTTAATGAACATTACCAATCGTACTTACAATTCCCTGGCTGCATTGTCAATCTCAGGTCGTTTTTGGGGGGTAAATAAAGAACGGGCGATTTTGAATTCAAAATCGCCCGTTCTTTTAAATAAAAAAACCCCATAACCTGTTCAGTGTGAACCTGGTTTTTGTTAGCGGTCAACTATTGTTTGGCTCCAACTTTTTCCATGGCCGCTTTTACCTGATCAGAAATTGCAGTGGCCTTGTCTTTAATCGCGTTCGCTTTTTCAATCGCCACATTATAATCTTCTGAATCAACAGCTGTCTTTACTTCAGCTAAAGAATCTTCGATGCCTTTCAGATCGGCCTTGAATGCCTCTATATCAGCCTGTGAGCCTTTTCCTTTAGGAGCTTTTTCCAGAAGAGCCTTTGCTTCTTCAACTGAAGCTATTGCAGCTTCCTGTCCAGCCAGTGCATTATTCTTTGCCTCTTCCTTCTTTGTAGCCAATTCTGTCTTGAGCTTATCTGCATCAGCCTTTGCCTTTACTAAAAGCTCTTTTGCCTTTGCGTAATCCTTAAAAAGCTTTGCATCCTGCACCTTGATTTCATCCTGAGCAGCCTGCATTGCATCATTTAAGCTCTTTGCGCCTGCGGCATCATATTTTTCTGCTCCGTCAGCTATGAATGCATCGATAGATGCCTTTGCTGCATTCATCTCTTCGGTCGGCTGTTTTCCGCATCCTGCAAGAACAAAGACCACAACCATGGCTAATGCCATAAACTTTAAAACACCTTTCATAATAATTCCTCCCTTTGATAATAAGTTTAATAAATTATATCAGCTTACATACTGACAATTCATATCTTAAAGGGCGTTTTTGCCCCGATTGATATTTATAACATGGAAACTGTATACAAGCAATCACCATGCCAACTTAATTTATCCGTTTTATAGCCATTTTAATGAAAGCGGTTTCCTTTTTTGGGGAATTCCCTCCCTTTTTAGGAATAAAGATTATCAATTTCTGCAAGGTTCTTGGAAAATGCATGATTTAATGTTAATATAATGAACCTTATGGATTCTTAATAAGTCCGTTTACGAAATCTTCATACTTGGGACGGCAAAGTTAAAAGCTCATTATGCAAGGAGCGCAAATCTTGATGAATGAAGCGTACTTTTTCGTACGCTGTAATGAAGAAAGATGAAGAGCAACACAGCAGAATGACTTTTAACGAATCCGTCATAAAGGAGGAATCTTTATGTTTCTCAAAGAAATACAGACCGAAAAAGCGCCTGCGGCAATAGGACCTTATTCCCAGGGAATTATTTCAGGTCAGCTTCTTTTTGTAAGCGGCCAGATTGGAATGAAATCCGAAACAGGTGAACTTGCGGGTCCCGATTTTGCGACCCAGGCAAACCAGGCATTATCTAATCTTTCAGAAATAGTCATAGCAGCCGGAAGTGATCTTTCCCGCGTTGTTTCAGTTGATGTTTTTCTGACCTCCATGGGCAACTTTTCAAAACTGAACACGATATACCAGGAATTCTTTAAAGGCACTAAGCCGGCCCGGGCAGTAATTGAAGTAAGTGGCCTCCCAAAAGGAGCGTGCATTGAAATAAAATGCATAGCAGCATTATAGAGCTTTTATTAAAATTGATTTTTTACACGAAGCCATAAGGTAGCCGGGAAAAACTAATTAAAATCATACGGATTTATTCTTTGCGTTCTTCGTGATTTTTGTGTGGGAAGAATGCCGGTTTTTTGAGGGGCAAAATGATTAATACGGATAAAAATGACATATTGGCGGAATCCACCCTGCTTGCGGAATCGTGGCAGAAAAGAGCCAACGAACTTTTAACTCATGAAGAAAAAGGGATACAGGAGCAAATGGTAAAACTCCTGACTCACCCTATGGACAAAGTCGTTTTGACAAAGATAATCGATCAGAGCTTCCGTTCCGCCAACGCCTCGCGTGTCGCCGACCAGGTTAACAGCCTCCTGAGAGAGTTCGGGGTTCCCGATTTTTTCTCTTCTTTTGAAAAGGTTCTGATACAGATGTTTTTAGGGCTTGGCAGACATTTCCCCTATTTTTCAGTCCCAAGGATGATCGAAAAGATGCGTCATAACAGCAGCCGCGCGATCATTCCCGGGGAACCCGACATGCTCCATGCGCATTTAAAAAGACGAAAGAACCAGGGCGTCCGGATGAATATAAATCATCTCGGAGAAGCAGTTCTCGGTGAAGAGGAGTCCGCCCGGCGACTTAAAACATACGCCGAAGACCTGAGAAATCCCGAAATAGAATATATTTCGATAAAAATTTCGACTATATATTCACAGATTCATTCTCTCGCGTTCGAGCACTCCGTAAAAATCCTGAAAGAAAGGCTCGCCATGCTTTACAGGATAGCCCGCGACAATAATTTTGTACGCAAGGACGGATCCATAGTCCACAAATTCGTGAATCTCGACATGGAGGAATACAGGGATCTTGAAATCACGGTTGCGGCTTTCAGGCAAACCCTCGATGAAATTGAATTCAAAAATTACTCCGCGGGTATTGTGCTCCAGGCCTATCTTCCCGATTCCTTTAACATACAAAAGGAACTTACCGCATGGGCAAAGGAAAGAATCAAAAATGGCGGGAGTCCCATAAAATTAAGAATAGTAAAGGGCGCCAACATGGAAATGGAGATGTTCGATGCCGCCGTCCACGGCTGGATATCAGCGCCCTATGACAATAAGCTCGATGTCGATGCCAATTACAAGCGAATGGTAGATTTCGGCATGGAGCCGGAAAATATCAGGGCTGTACAGCTTGGGATAGCTTCCCATAATCTTTTTGAACTCGCATACGCTTTCAATATTGCAAAAATAGAGAACGTTTCCGAGTATTTCTACTTTGAAATGCTGGAAGGGATGGCCGATAACATCAGGAGAGCCATTCAGGAAACAACTGGGGATATACTTCTCTACGCGCCCGTTGCGGCAAGAGACCAGTTTATAAACGCGATTGCATATCTTATAAGAAGGCTCGATGAAAACACGGCCAAAGAGAATTTCCTGCGTTACGCCTGCAATCTCGAGACCGGCTCAAAAGAATGGGAATTTTTGGCGGAGCAGTTTAGGGCATCCTATTATCACAGGGAGAAAGCCGGGACGGCTCCGAGGCGAACCCAGAACAGGTTGTCGGAAAATTTTCATGGAAACATTGGGACCCTTTTCACAAACGAATTCGTCAATGAACCTGACACCGACTGGGCTCTTCCGGCAAACAGGAGATGGGCTGAAGAGATAAAACCGGTATGGAAGAAAAAAGCAGGTGATGATCCGCATAAAATCCCTTTTGTAGCTGCAGGCAAGGAGATATTTTCCGGACGGGAGACAAAAAAATGCTTTGACCCTTCGCAACCGGACATCTGTATTGCCATATATGCGACAGTATCCGATGAAGATGTTGACAAAGCAGTGTTGACCGCAAAAGAAGACCCTGACGGATGGAGAAAAAAAACATCCAAAGAGCGCCGGGAAATTCTCTCTAAAGGGGCGCTTGAAATCAGAAAGGCAAGAGGAGATCTTATCGGAGCTGCCGCCTGCACCGGCAAAATTTTCACAGAGTCCGACCCGGAGGTTTCCGAGGCAGTAGATTTCACAGAATATTACCCTTACTCGGCGAAAACCTTCGAATCGATGGAAAACATAAGATGCTCCGGAAAAGGTGTTGGGCTTGTCATATCTCCCTGGAACTTCCCGGTGGCGATACCTTGCGGCGGGATTGTTGCTTCTCTTGCGGCAGGTAACACCGTTATTTTCAAGCCGTCTTCCGAGGCTGTACTTCCTGCCTGGATTCTGTGCAATTGCTTCTGGAAGGCCGGAATTTCAAAAAACACACTTCAGTTTCTGCCCTGTTCTGGTTCAGGCGCGGGATCAAAGCTTGCAAGTCATCCGGGAATCGATTTTATAATTTTAACAGGAGGAACTAATACCGGCCTTAAAATACTTAAACAAAGGCCCGGCATATTCCTTGCCGCCGAAACGGGAGGAAAGAACGCGACCATCGTTACTGCAATGTCGGACAGGGATCAGGCGATAAAAAACGTTCTTCATTCCGCGTTCAGCAACAGCGGCCAGAAATGTTCGGCGACATCTCTTCTTATCCTTGAGAAAGAGGTTTATGAAGACGATGATTTCAGAAAACAGCTCGTTGACGCGGCAAAAAGCTACAGGGTAGGATCGGCTTGGGATTTCGAGAATAAAATGGGCCCCCTTATTCATCCTCCGGGAAATGACCTTAAAATGGCCATCGAAACACTTGAACCGGGTGAAGAATGGTTGCTTGAACCGCGGAATATTGACGGAAACCCGCAAATGTGGACTCCCGGCATAAAACGGGGGGTTACTCCCGGCTCCTACACCCACATGACAGAATTTTTCGGCCCCGTGCTTGCGGTTATGCGCGCAAATGATCTCTCTCATGCAATTGAACTTGTGAACCAAACCGGTTACGGACTTACTTCAGGACTTGAAAGCCTTGACAAGCGGGAGCAGAAAGAATGGAAAGAAAAAATTGCGGCCGGCAACCTCTATGTCAACAGGGGGACAACCGGAGCCATAGTTCTTCGCCAGCCTTTCGGCGGAATGGGCAAATCGGCGATAGGAGCAGGTATTAAGGCGGGCGGACCTAATTACGTGGCCCAGTTTATGAATTTTGATGATATATCGTACCCGGAAACAGGAGCTGTAAAAAATGATTCGGAACTTTTGCGGATAGTGCAGGAATGGTATCAGAAATTAAACTGGGGCGGATTTGATGATTTCAAGGAGGATATATACAAAATCATAAGGGCGGTAAAAAGTTACCTGTACAACGCCGAACAGGAATTTTTCCCTGAAAAGGATTATTTTCATCTACGGGGACAGGACAATATATTAAGATACATTCCGGCAGGCAAAGTAACAATACGTCTTCATGAAGATGATACGCTTTTTGATCTCCTCGCCCGTGCGGCGGCGGCAAAAATATCCCGGTGTGAACCTGTAATAAGCATACCTTCTCAGATTGACAGCCCGGTTTTCTCTTTTCTCAACAGTATTGAGGGAAGGGCCTTTATTCAGGACACTCCCGTTATACGCCAGAGCGATGCGGAGCTTGCCGGCATGATGGTTTATTATAAGCGCATCCGGTATGCGGCACCTGAAAGGGTTTCACCCGATATTCTGAATAATGCGGCAACCACAGGATGTTACATTGCAAGATCAAGGGTAGTCATGGAGGGCAGGATTGAGCTTCTCCATTATTTCCAGGAACAGAGCATCTGCGACAGTTATCACCGGTACGGCAACCTCGGGGAACGCAGCATTATATAGTATATATCTGGAAACAAATTAAAAGACTGCTCTCTGCTAAAAAAGCTCCCGGTTGCGAAATAAAGCATATTATGATAATCAAATTCAAACTGTCTCAGAAAATCGTACTGCACAGTCTTATTTTATGCGGAATTTATCGGAATGAAGATAATGAATTGTATTAATAATATTACGGGCCGGAGACACAGCAGTTTTTTTTGTATCTTTGTCTTTGCAACGTTGTTTATTTCTCTTATTTCAGGATATTCACACGCCGGAGTATTGATGCCTGATGGCCCAGTTATTAAAGATAAATTTCTCCCCGTGAAGGGAGTTATCATCGGAAAAGTTCTTTCCGTACAGGAAAACGTTATCATAATTCATTCGGACAAGACATCAGGCAGGGCATATAAAGAGACTCCTGTTTATGAACGTGACACTGTTATCACACAAAAAAATGGACGCATTGAGATCCTTTTGAATGATGAAAGCAAATTAATTCTTGCTTCAGAAACAAAGCTGGAGCTTACAAAAAGCGTTTACGATCCCAAAATGAAAATAAGATCTTCCCTTATAAACATGTCCATTGGAAAGGTCCGTTTCCTGGTGACGAAACTGTCAAATTTCAACTCATCCCAGTTTAAAGTAAAAACAAATACAGCAGTTGCAGGAGTCAGAGGATCCGATTTTGTTGTAACGGCCAAACCAGTAGTTACAGAAATATCAACTCTTGCTAAAACAAGTCTTGAGGTTACAAATATATTATGGCCGGATAAAATCACTCTACTTGCTGATTATGAAAAAACAATTGTCAAGCAGGACGCTCTTCCGTCCCCTGCTGAAAAAATTCCGGCGGATGAAATCAATCAGATTCAAAACGAGATGGGTGGGGCTATTGGTTCAGATATATCGGGCGTCATCATTAACAAATTTTCCGGAAGTAACCTGACAAATGTCGCGATAGGAAAAGGAAGCGAAGCCAATCTTGGTGCTATAAAGATTCAAGGATCCAAAATCAAAGGAGTGATTGTAAACGAGGGTTCAGCCTCAAATGTTACAAATGTGGCAATAGGGGAAAATGCTGCAGCGAACACAGGTTCCATAATAATAAAATAGTTTGGCACAGCCCTGAAAAAGAAATCTCATCTTGCAGAAAATTGACAGGAATAAAATAACATTAGCTATAACAAGCGGTTTACTCCTCACGGGTTCTTTTCCTCAAACCGGCTTTTCATGGCTTTCATGGTTTGCGCTTACCCCCCTTCTGATTGCCGCAAAAGACCTGCAATTCAAAGACGGATTTAAAATCGGCCTCCTGGCAGGTCTTGTTCATAATATTACGCTACTCTATTGGCTTTCCTTCACCATGGAAACCTACGGCCATCTTCCGATTTACCTTGCCATACCGATACTGTTTCTCTTTTCATTTTACCTGTCGCTCTATATGGCTTTTTTTTCCGGCGCATTAACACGGATAACCCCCGGACCTTTAAAACTTTTGTTCATAATTCCTGCCCTGTGGGTTTCGCTGGAATATATCAGGTCCTTTCTGTTTACAGGCTTTCCGTGGGAACTGGCCGCATATTCACAGTATAAATCATTGCATTTAATACAGGTTTCAGATATATTAGGACCATATGGAGTATCTTTCCTGCTCGTATTATCCAATTCAGCTGTTTTTATCGGTTTTCTATACCTGACGAAATCAGGCTGGCAGGGAAAAAAGGTTTCGGGAGTCCATTTTGCGGCATCTGTGCTCATATTTCTTTCCGCACTGACAATTGTATGGTTTTATGGTAAAATACGCATAGAAGCAGTGGATAAAATCGTTTCGGTGTCCCGTAAGGCAATGGTTTCAGTAATACAGGGGAACATTGGACAATCGGAAAAATGGGACCCGGCATTGCAGTATTCGGCTACAAAAAAATATCTCGATTTATCCGCTTCTGTTGTCGCAGAAAAACCGGATCTGGTTGTATGGCCTGAAACAGCAGCCCCTTTTTATTTTCTGTATGATACAGGTCTGACTGAAATGGTTCAGAGGAGCGTTGCTGAAACCGGGGTAAATTTTTTGATAGGCAGCCCTTCATTTTTACAGACCAGGGATAATATTGAGTATTACAACAGCGCATTTCTGGTAGGCCCTGATGGGAAGGTTTCCGGAAAATATGACAAAGTCCATCTTGTCCCTTTTGGCGAATATGTCCCTTTAAAAAAATGGTTGCCTTTTCTTGGGAAGATAGTTGAACATGTGGGCGATTTCTGTCCGGGCAAAAAAGGCGCCACCATTAATTTGAACGGCCAAAGTCTTGGCGTGCTGATATGCTACGAACTGATATTTCCTTACCTGTCAAGGGCTGAAGTAAAAAACGGAGCAGGCCTCCTTGTAAATATTACAAATGATGCCTGGTATGGAAAAACAAGCGCCCCATATCAGCATTTCTCAATGGCTGTATTCAGGGCGGTTGAAAACAGGCGGGCATTGGTGCGGGCGGCAAACACGGGTATCAGCGGATTTATTGATCCTTCGGGAAGAATAATGGCAACCACGCCCATTTTTGAAGACGCTGTTCTGACTAGAAATATACCGATATTAAAGGAAATAACTCTTTACACGCAGCTCGGCGATATTTTCGCATTCATATGCCTTGCCGCTGCAGCATTAACTTTACTGATAAAAACAAAACAGAAGATTTGAACTTGAGGAGGTAGTGATATGTCTTTAGATCTTAAACAGAACATAAAGGATATAAACCAGAAAATAATTGAGCTTAAAGGCTATCTTTGACTTAGATAACAAAGAAAAAAGGTTAAAAGAGATTGAATTCCTAATCTCAAAAGATAATTTCTGGGAAAGCCATGATAAAGCAACGCCTCTTCTGAAAGAGAGAAGGCTTCTTTCAAGCAAGATAGACAGTTTCAACAGGCTCGCTACAGATTTTGAAGAAAGCGAAATCATGTTTAACCTGGCCGTGGAAGAATCCGACTCGTCCGTAATTGAAGAAGTATCCCGACAGCTCCAGGGTATAAGAGATAAGATTAAAAAGGTTTCTCTCGATCTCATGCTTGACGGAGAGGATGACCAGAACAATGCCATTGTTTCGATAAATGCAGGCGCTGGAGGAACCGAGGCACAAGACTGGGCCGAAATACTGTTCAGAATGTATGCCAGATGGATCGAAAGAAAAGGTTTCAAATTCAACCTTATTGATTTCCAGCCCGGGGATGAGGCCGGAATCAAAAGCGTAACCTTCACGGCCGAAGGTGAATATTCTTACGGATATTTAAAAACCGAAAAGGGGGTCCATCGCCTTGTAAGAATTTCGCCTTTTAATGCAAACGGGAAAAGGCATACTTCCTTTGCTTCCGTCTTTGTGTATCCTGAACTGGACAACGAGATAGCTATCGATGTTGATGAAAAGGATTTAAGGGTTGATGTTTTCAGGGCGAGCGGTGCAGGAGGGCAGCATGTCAACAAAACAAGCAGCGCGGTCAGGATTACCCACATGCCCACAGGCATAGTCGTTCAGTGCCAGCAGGAAAGATCCCAGCACCGGAACAAGGAAATGGCGATGACTGTCCTAAAATCGCGCCTCTACCAGCTCGAGAAACAGAAACAGGACGACAAACTTCAGGAGATGCATGACGGCAAGGAAGACATAGCCTGGGGTAGCCAGATAAGGTCATACGTACTGCATCCATACCAGATGATCAAGGATCACAGGATAAATCTTGAAACAGGAAATGTCAGCAGTGTTCTTGACGGAGCGATTGATCCTTTCATAGAGGGAGTTCTTCTCGCCAGAAAGGTTTAATATGTTTAAAAAACTGCCAATAAACGCTCTTGATATAATATGCGAATACTATGATCCCGGATCAAGGACATATGAAATCCTTCTACGGCACGGAATGCTTGTTGCGCAAAAAGCTATGAATGCCGCAAGGAAAGTGTCCCATCTTAAGCCGGATATGGAATTTATTGAAGAGGCGGCGCTGCTGCACGATATAGGAATTTTTCATACAAACACGCCGCAACTTGGCTGTTCCGGCAAATATCCGTACGTTTGCCATGGATACCTTGGACGCAAGATACTGGAAAAAGCGGGACTCCCAAAGCATGCTCTTGTTTGCGAAAGGCATCTGGGCGTCGGAATATCGGCTCAAGAGATCATAAAAATCGGGCTCCCTGTTCCCGAACGGGATATGATTCCCCTGTCAGTTGAAGAACAGGTTATCTGCTATGCCGATAAGTTCTTTTCAAAAGACTGGAATCTAATAGCAAAAAACAATTCGAATGAAGAGATTATCCGCCTGCTTGAATCGTACGGGAACGGCTCTGCTGAAAAATTCAAATCGTGGCAAATGATGTTCGAATAACATTTCAGGATCACCTGCAAAAAATCAGTGATCCGGGACTTAAGGGGTCAGGGGAATGGAAGGCTCGTCAAAACTTGAAAAAGAAATATCGGGGAGGTTGAGTGAATGCTGAAACAAGACCTTAAAAAAACCCTTCGTTTTTATTTTATAACAGACGACAAAGCGCCTGCAATCGAACCCTTTGATCAGGCGAAGATCGCAATCAGGGCAGGGGCGACGATCATCCAGTACAGGAACAAGTCCTTTTCTCCTGGTTTTTACAGAGAAGCTGAAGAAATAAGAGATTTCTGCAAATGCAATGGCGTACCGTTTATAGTAAACGATAACATCCTTCTCGCCAAAGCTTTGAATGCGGACGGAGTTCACCTGGGTCAGGATGACGAATCTACCGCTGTCGCGAGAAAAATCCTGGGTGCTGAAGCCATAATAGGCATCTCTGTTTCAAATATAGACGAACTAGGGAGAACAGTTCTTTCAGATTGCGATTATATCGGAGCAGGTCCGGTTTTCGCCACCAGCACCAAGGAAGACGCAAAAAAAGCGACCGGGCTTTCGGTTCTTCAATTAATTGCCGAGAAAGTTTCCCTCCCGGTCGTCGCGATAGGAGGCATAACAGCAGAAACAGTTCAGTCATGTTTTCTCAGCAAGGCAGCCGGAATTGCAGTGATAAGCTCCATCTCAAGGGCTTCCGACCCTTTACAGGCTGCGCTCAAGATTGGCCTGGCCTGCTCCCGCCCCGCACGTTCTTTGTTACAAACTCCCTGGAATGACGAATTCGGACTGATCGAAAAACTATTGAAAAAAGTTCCTGCATCATTGAACATGATAGTCCCTCCCGGTGATGACTCATGCCTCCTTGCTCCGGTTTCAAACCCGGTGGTGACAACGGACACACAAAGAGAAGGAGTCCATTTCAGGTTCAACTGGCAGACTCCGGAGGAGGTGGGAATAAAAGCGGTTGAAGTAACGCTCAGTGATCTTGCCGCCTGCTATGCCAGACCGGTAATTGTTTTCATCAATCTTTCACTTCCTTCTTATGTTTCAGACAGCATGATTGAAGAGATATACAAAGGGGTGGCCGGAAGCCTCAACAGGCACGAATGTTCGCTTGGAGGAGGCAATATATCGGCAGGGAGCGAACTTTCCCTGGATCTCTTTGCAGTGGGAACAGGAAGAAGCGATATGTTCCCCAAACGTTCGAATGCAAGGCCGGGTTACGGTCTTTACTGCACGGGCCCTCTTGGCCTTGCAAGGGCGGGTCTGGAATCCCTGATAAAAAATGATTCACGTTTTAAAGACCTTGTGTCAAAATTCATACGTCCTGAGGCAAGATTTGATGCCGCCCAGATACTTGCAGAAGCAGGGGTTGACTGCGTCATGGATATAAGCGACGGCCTTGCGGGCGACGCATGCCATATCGCAAAGGCTTCCGGAATAACAATTGAACTCGATCTTATGTCGTGCCCTTTTAATCCGTCTCTTGTTTCTTTCTGCAGAAAATATGGTAAAAAACCGGAAGAAATTGTCGTAGCAGGAGGAGAAGATTATGAGCTTCTTTTCGCCTGCCGTCCGGATATTTATAAAACAATTTCAAAGAAACTGAAAGGCTCTTACAAGGTCGGACGATGCCTCCCATTTTCCGGAAAGCACCTGATAAGCATTCCCGGAATCGATTCCTTTCAGCACGGGAAAAAATCATAAAATTTTCGCTTGCAATCCCGTCCGCATACTGTTAAGTTTTACCCGAAATCCGATTGGGGTGTTCTTAATCCATTGTAAGACCTTTGGTAAAGAACTGAGAAAAAACCCACTGAACCTGATACAGATAATACTGTCGTAGGGAACTCGGAGAATATGATCCCTGAAGGTAACTTTCCTTCCTCTATTCTTTCCGAAGTTTTCCCCGATGATAAAATCAGCTTCATGTTTTATCCGTTTTTCGAAGTTCGATATTCGAAATTCAGAGGAATTTTTTTATATGAAAACAGCTCTCACAATAGCCGGTTCTGACCCTTCTGGCGGCGCCGGAATCCAGGCCGACCTTAAAACTTTTCACGCCCATGGAGTTTTCGGGATGAGCGTTATTACTGCCATTACCGTGCAGAACACACAAAAGGTTTACAGCGTGCAGGAAATCGACCCCGTAATGGTTTATGACCAGATTATATGTCTTTTTGAAGATATCGTAATCGATGCAGTCAAAATAGGAATGGTTTCTAGCGGAGTCCTGATTGAAACAATCGCAAAAGCCCTTAAAGAAGTTAATCCTCCGCCCGTGATACTCGACCCGGTCATGATTTCAAAAAGCGGATATCGCCTCCTGAATCAGGACGCGCAAAAAGCTCTGATACGGAATCTCTTTCCGGTTGCGGAGGTTGTCACTCCAAACATTTATGAAGCGGAAGTCCTGACGGATATGAAGATAACTACCGAAAATGAAATGAAAACAGCCGCTGGAAAAATTCTGAAACTCGGCGCAAAAAAAGTGGTTGTAAAAGGAGGGCACCTGGTTGGAAAACTCGCTACGGATATTGTTTACGACGGGATTCTTTTTAAAGAACTGACGGGAAAAAGAATTGAAACAAAAAATACGCATGGAACAGGCTGCACCTTTTCTTCCGCGATAGCCGCAAATCTTGCTAAGGGCATAAATTTCTTCAAAGCCGTCTCTGATGCAAAGGCATATATTACCGGCGCCATAGAAAATTCTCTATCCATAGGTCACGGTCACGGCCCTGTTGATCATTTCTTTAATCTTCACAAAAGAGCCGGAAAACCTGATGAAAAATAAACAATCCTTAACATCTTTCAATCTTTTTTTCCTCTGGTTCGGAGCAGCCGTCTCGGTTGCCGAAATACTGACAGGCGGATACCTTGCCGATCTTGGAGTTTCGAAAGGCATGTGGGCAATCATTCTGGGACACCTTGCGGGAACAGCCCTGCTTGTATTGGCCGGTATCATAGGCTTCAATGAGAAGCTTCCTTCCATAATGTCAACCCGGATATCATTCGGAAAACAAGGATCTTATCTTATTTCAATAATTAATATCCTTCAGCTTATTGGCTGGACGGCCATTATGATTATTGAAGGGGGAAGAGCGATAAATATCGTAACATCTTCTCTCTGGAATTTCGACAACATTACGATCCAATCGGTTGTAATGGGGCTTTTAATAGGAACCTGGGTCCTTTCCGGATTCCACGGGTTCAAAAAGTTGAACATGGTAGCAGTTTCACTTCTTCTTGTTCTGACTATTGTATTGACTGTCGTTATTTTCAGACAGGCTCCGGATCTTTCGAACGTCAAAAGTACGGGTTTTTTCGGAACCGGATTTGAGCTTTCCATAATCATGCCGCTTAGCTGGTTCCCCCTGATAGCGGATTATACCTCCATGTCGGAATCAAAAAAAGGAGCCTGGATTGCTCCTTTTGCGGGATATTTCACGGGAAGCTGCTGGATGTATGCCATCGGGATGTTCGGAGGAATCTATTCAGGTTCACCGGATCCGACAGGCATGATGCTTGCCGCAAACCTCGGAATCATTGCCCTTATGATAATAGGCCTGTCAACCGTAACAACAACATTTCTGGATGTTCACTCTGCCTCAATCTCGCTTTTAAATATCTTTCCTGCGATAAAAAGAGGGCTTGCCGGAGTCGTTTTCGCTCTTTCGGGAACACTTCTTGCGATCTTTTTTCCAATGGAACAATATACTTCTTTTTTGTATATCCTGGGCTCCGTTTTTTCTCCGCTCATATCCATTCTGCTCACGGACTATTTCATTCTCAAAATCGATTCGCGGAATAAAAAGGCGGACCCTGTCGCGGCGGTCTCCCTTGCTGCGGGCATTATATTTTACTACCTTATAAAGCCGGTTCAGCTCATAACAGGCCCGACACTCGCAACAATTCTTTTCACTTTTGTGCTTCACTATATTTTCAGGACTGTTTTCTGTTCCGGTTCGATAAGGAGATCACATATATGACACTCTTAAAAAATGAATTTGCGCAAAGAGCGGGAAAAATCCTCGAACTGATTCGCGCTAAACGGCCCCTGGTGCACCACATAACAAATATGGTTGTAATGAATGATACGGCAAACGTGACCCTCCACGTTGGAGCTTTGCCGGTCATGGCACATGCGCCTCAGGAAGTGGCCGAGATGGCCGGCCTGGCCGGATCACTGGTTTTAAATATAGGCACTCTTACATCTGAGTGGATCGATTCGATGCTCATTGCCGGACGCAGATCAAATGAGCGGGCGATTCCCATTGTACTTGATCCTGTCGGCGCAGGGGCAACAAAATTGCGAACTGAAAGCAGTTTGCGTCTGCTGCGTGAATTGCAGGTCGCGGTCCTGCGGGGCAATGCCGGCGAGATTGGAGCGGTAGCCGGCGAGGGAGGGGAAGTCAGGGGAGTTGAAAGCATTCGCGGACTCGATGATCCGGTGGCGACAGCCAAGACCCTGGCCAGACAATACAGGACCGTGGTGGCAATAACCGGCGCCCGCGATATCCTAAGCGACGGTAAACGGGTTCTTGGCGTTGATAACGGCCATACCTGGCTGTCCACCAACACCGGAACGGGCTGCATGTCCACAGCGATTACAGGCGCCTTTTGCGCGGTGGAGCAGGATTATCTTATAGCTGCGGCAGCCGCGCTGGCCTGTTTCGGCCTGGCGGCAGAGATCGCAGCCGTAGAAGCGAGGGGACCGGCTTCTTTCAAGGTCGCCTTGCTGGACAGTTTATATAACATGAATCCCGCGCGTCTGGCTGAAGGAGCTAAAATAATCGACCTGACTTAAGACTTGCCTGTATCCCCGCTCAACGGAACATTTTTATAAAATTTACTGTATATATTGCGTATATTATAATAGGAAAATTCGTAATGAATATACAAGATGCAACCATTGATGATATACAGACACTGGCTGTTCACCATAGAAAAATGTTTGAAGAAATTTGGGAACAAAAGGGTCTTGGTATAGATAAAGCCAGAGCGAAAGAACTTGAATCTGCATATAGAGAGAAAGTTTTAAAGCAATTACCAGAAGGTATCTGCAAAGCCTGGGTTATTAAAAACGGCAACGAAATTATTGCGAGCGGGGCCATTACAATCGTAAGCCTTGTTCCAGTTCCATCTGATATAAATCATAAAATTGGATATTTACATAGTATGTACACGGAGAAAGCCTATCGGAATCAAAAGTATGCCCAGCAGATAATAGACAAGGCAATTCAATATTGCACGCAGAACGGAATCGGTCGTGTCTTGCTCAATGCGAGTAATGCAGGGAGACCAATTTACGAAAAAATTGGTTTTGTATCATCACCGGAAACCATGAGACTGTTTATCAAATAATGGAATAGTCTGATTTTGCCAAAAAGTTAAAAAAGACTGTTGCAAGGGATATGGCAAAGGAAGACCGAGGTCAGATAAACGATATGAATTCAAAAACCAAACAGATTATGAGAAGGCTCCGGGAGCTTAGTGACAGCGGTATTGCAGCTCATTCCCGGAGATTCTTTAAAACCGAGAAGGGAGAGTACGGGGAAGGTGACAGGTTTCTGGGTATTCGAGTTCCTGTCATCAGGAAATGTGTAAAAGAATACCGCTCAATATCCTTAGAAGACATTACTGATCTTCTTAACTCTCCTTTCCACGAAGCGCGGCTTCTTGCTCTGCTGATTCTGGTCGCAAAATATGACTCTGTAAGCGCAATTCCTGAAAAGGAGGCTGTTTATAGAGCATATCTCGGTAATACGGAATTCATAAACAGCTGGGATCTGGTTGACTGTTCCGCAGAGCATATTGTGGGAGCACATCTGTTTCTCCGGGACAGAAAACCGATTTACCGGCTTGTGCGTTCAGCAAACCTCTGGGAGCGGAGGATAGGTATTATATCAACATTCCACTTCATTAAGAAAAAAGACTTTCAGGACACCCTTGAATGCGCAAAGCTTTTACTTAATGACAGGGAGGACCTGATTCACAAAGCCGTGGGATGGATGCTGCGTGAAATCGGCAAGCTTGACATCGATGCCGAAGAAAAATTTCTCATAAAGTATTACAGGCAGATGCCGCGCACCATGCTCCGCTATGCTATTGAAAAATTTCCCGAGAAAGAAAGGCTGGCATATTTGCATGGAACAAAAGAGGCATACGGCGAATAGCCTTGTTTGATCAGCAACGTTAAACATAAAAATTGAAAGAAAGATAACTCATGAGTAAAAAAAGCCGGAAAGGAATGGCTCCTTCCCGGCTGTGTGCCTAAAATGCCTTTGATCCTTCTATCTTTTTCCGGTTTTCTACCATCCCCACTTGAGATAATTATGTATGGAGTCGGCGGCTTTTCTTCCGGCTCCCATGGCGAGAATAACGGTTGCGGAACCCGTTACAATATCACCGCCTGCCCATACGCCCTTCTTTGTGGTTTTGCCTGTCTCGGGATCGGCAATGATGTAACCGCGCTTGTTTAAAGAGAGTTCAGGTGTTGACTGGGTCAGCAGCGGGTTTGCACCAGCTCCGACAGCAACGATCACAAGGTCACAATCCATTTTAAATTCAGAGCCCTTAATCGCGATAGGACGACGCCTTCCCGACTGGTCGGGTTCTCCAAGTTCCATCTTGAGGCATTCCATGCCGGTGATTCTGCCCTTTTCGTCTCCGAGGAAACGAGTTGGAGCCGTAAGCAGGAAGAACTCTATCCCTTCTTCCTCGGCATGATGAATCTCGGCAGCCCTTGCCGGCATCTCCTGTCTCGATCTTCTGTAAACAATTTTGACATTATCGGCGCCAAGACGCATGGCGGTTCTTGCTGAGTCCATCGCAACGTTTCCGGCCCCGAGTACAACGACATTCTTACCCTTGACAATAGGCGTGTCATATTCCGGGAATAGATAGGCCTTCATTAGGTTTGCGCGGGTCAGATATTCGTTTGCGGAAAGAACCCCGATAAGGTTTTCGCCGGGAATATTCATGAAAGTCGGAAGTCCGGCTCCCACACCGACATAAACAGCATCATAGCCTTGTGCAAACAGCTCATCGAGCGTAACCGTTCTTCCAACAACACTGTTGCATTCGAGCTTTACACCCTGTCTTTCCATGAAAGCAACTTCCGAAAATACAATTTCTTTCGGAAGCCTGAACTCCGGAATTCCGTAAACAAGAACCCCGCCCGGTTTATGAAAGGCCTCAAGCACCGTAACCTCATGCCCCTTTGCAATGAGATCACCTGCAACGGTAAGCCCGGAAGGCCCCGATCCGACAACGGCAACTTTTTTGCCCGTAGGCGGCGCTTTGGGAGGAAGCTCCCCTTTTCCGTTAATTCTCTCATAATCGGCGGCAAATCTTTCAAGATTTCCTATGGCAACAGGCTGTCCTTTCTTTCCGACAATACAATTTCCTTCACACTGTATCTCCTGAGGGCACACTCTTCCGCATACGGCAGGAAGAGAATTCTTCTTCCATAATTGCCTTGCCGCCAAAGTAAAATTCCCTTCTTTAATATGATTTATAAAACCAGGGATATCAACCTGGACCGGGCAGCCTTCAACACAGCTTGGTTTTTTACATTGAAGGCATCTCTGCGCTTCGAGCATCGCCGTCTCAGGAGTATATCCGATCGGAACCTCCTTGAAATTTCTTCTTCTTACTTCCGGAGCCTGCTCCGGCATGGGCTGCCGTGGAATAGCTTCTTTCTTTCCTTTTTTTACCTCTTCTTCAGCCATATAACCCTCCGTATAAAAATTCCGATTCAATTCGAAACTATATAATAATATTGATAACCGGCCATAACAAACAATAAAAAAATGACTACGGGTTTAACTTGCAGAATGCGCCGTAACATTCCTTCTCTTCCTCACAATATGCCTGGAGACGCTGCATAAGGCCGTCATAATCAACCTGGTGGCCGTCAAATTCGGGGCCGTCCACACATGCAAATTTCGTCTCGCCCCCGATCGATACACGGCAACCTCCGCACATTCCTGTTCCGTCAATCATTATAGGATTCAGGCTTACGAGTGTTTTGACATTAAATTCCTTTGTCATCTTGGATACGAATTTCATCATGGGAACAGGGCCTATTCCCACAACAAGCTTTACGTCCTTTGTTTCAAGCATCTTTTTTAAAACTTCCGTAACAAAGCCGTGATGCCCGTATGAACCGTCATCGGTACACACATGAAGCTCATTAGATGCGGCCTTCATCTGCTCCTCAAGGATTAGAAGCCCCTTGTTTCTCGCTCCTATAACAGCGATGACATGGTTTCCGGCTTCTTTCAGCGCTCTTGTAATCGGATGCAGAACCGCAACCCCTGTGCCGCCTCCAACGCATACGACAGTTCCGACCTTTTCAACGTGGGTAGGCTTTCCCAGTGGGCCTATGACATCCTTATAGCCTTCCCCAACTTTCAGTGTTTTGAAAAGAGCCGTTGATTTTCCGACAACCATGTATATTACGGTTATCGTGCCCTTTTTCGGGTCGGTATCCGCCATTGTAAGCGGAATCCTCTCCCCTGTTTCATTAGCCTTCAGGATCACAAACTGGCCAGGCTTTGCCTTCCCGGCAATTAAAGGCGCTTCGATTTCATTCAAAATCACAGTGCCTCCGGCCATTTCTTCGCGTTTTACAATTTTAAACATCATAACCTCCAGGACAAATAATTAATATAATATAAAATACGGCAGCATGTTAAATTATGCCTGCCAGTTGAAGTCACCAATAACCGGTTGACCGATTTATACAAGACTCCTAAAAACCACATTATATCTATTAAATCAACTTCAAAATTAAATTGAGTTTTATCGGGAACCGTTATCTTGAAATATTCAATTTTAAATGCTAAACGCAACATTCATTTAACAAAAACATCATAAACATTTAACTGCAGCAAAAAAATGGGGATCAAATGAAATTATTTGACAGCCACTCCCATCTGGATGACTCGGCATATGATAAGGATTTGGATTCCGTAATAAACAGAGCTGAAATTGCCGGGGTCAGCAAAATAATGATAGTAGGGATAGACAGAAGAAGCTCTGTAAAAGCCGTTAAAATTGCTGAAAAAAATCCCAGTTGTTATGCCTCGGTCGGCGTACATCCGCATGATGCAAAAGATTGCAGCGAGAGAACAGTAAATTTTCTCAAGGATCTTTCAGAAAATATAAAAGTTAAAGCCTGGGGAGAGATAGGGCTCGATTTCAACCGGATGTTTTCACCTCAGGATATCCAGGAAAAGTGGTTTATAAATCAGCTTGAAGCCGCAGATGAACTTAATCTCCCGCTGATATTTCATGAAAGAGAAAGCAAGGGCAGGTTTCTTGAAATATTAAAAACAAATTATAACAAGGAAATAAAAGGAGTTATGCACTGTTTCAGTGGAAATAAAAAAGAACTTGGAGAGTATCTCGATCTGGGGCTTTTTATCGGCATAACCGGAATCATCACCATAATGACGAGAGGCGCCGACCTGCGAAACCTTGTACCTCTTATCCCGGTTGAACGAATCCTTGTTGAAACAGACGCGCCTTATCTGACTCCAGCACCTGAAAAAAACAGCATCCGGCGAAACGAGCCTGCTTTTGTAAAATCAGTCTTTATTAAGGTTGCAGAAGTAAGAAAAGAGGACCCTGAAGAGCTTTCTCTTAAAATCTTTGAAAACACCTGCCGGTTATTCGGTATCGAAGGCTGAGAATTCTGCACAACAGGCTATAATTTTGTCAGTGTACGGTATCGCATTCAACTCGCATGAAATTTATTGAGAGCCTTCGATAACGCCCCTTGACAGGCTACAAAATATTGCACAGGCGGAGACTGTAACAGGCTTCGTGACAATTTGTCCTTTGGGGCTGTCCGGATTTCATGGATGCGGATATGCCGCCGTTATCTAAGGATATGGCAGGATTCATGCGAGTTGAATGCGATACCGTACACTGACATTACAATTGGCTATATGTTGTGCAGAACTTTTCCCGTCAAAAATTCCCGTGCCGGACAATCTCGCCATCGGTAACGTAGATGACTTCCTCTGCGATATTTGTGGCATGGTCGGCAATACGTTCAATATGCCGTGAAATCAGAAACATATTTATTAAAGTGCCAGCGTCCCCGGGTGTTTTAAGAATGGACAGTTTAAGCTGCTCATATGTATTCTGAACAAAAACATCAACATCATCATCCATAAGACACACCTTATAAGACATATCCGTATCGAGCCGAACCATGGCATCTAGACTCATCCTGAGCATTGTGCTCGCTTTTTCGGCCATCAGCGCATAATCAAAAATGAACCTGCAATCTTTATTTTTTGAAATTGTTTTGATACTGGAACGTCATCCTCGTCAAGGACGGCAAGGATATGGGGCAGGTTCTCGCGGCGCAGGAATTCGGCATGAAGAACAGGAACACCCAGCCGACGGCCATCGTCTACAGGACGGTCAAGGGCTGGCAGTACGGGATAACGGGCGCCAAATCGCACGGCGCGGGTCACGATTTCTGCTCACCCGAATATTACGAATCCCTAAGGCCCTTCGAGGAAAGATTCGGCGTGAAGTTCGGGCCGTTCGCCTGCGCCGACAAGTCGGCCGCAAGCGTCGAGACGTCGTTCTTCGACGCGCTTATGACGGTGAGGAAGGTCCTCGAGGACAACAGGGCGATCGCTGAATTTTTCGGCAAGGCCCTTGCGAGCTCCGAGAAGCGCCTCACAAGGATGGCAAGAAGGAAGCGCCCCGACGCCCCCAATCTCGGCGCGATCTACGGCGGAGACATAAACCCGGAGAAGATCCCGGCCGAATGCTCGTACAAGCCGGGCGACTCCGAGACACTGAGGGGCGCTCTCGGCAAATCGCTCAACTACCTGAACAAGAAATCGGGCGGCGCGATCGTGGCTGCCGCGGCCGACCTTCTCGGGTCGACTTCGATCCTTACGGCCGGCAAGGGGCTCGGCGAGGGCTTCTTCAACGCGATCTCCAATCCCAAATCGAGGATCCTTCTTACCGGCGGCATATGCGAGGATAACATGGGCGGCATCATGGCCGGCATGTCGACCTTCGGGGAGCATCTCGGAGCGGGTTCCTCGTACGGGGCGTTCATCGCGGCGCTTCAGCACATCACATGCCGGCTTCACGGCATCGGGCAGCAGGCGAGAAACGGATATGACGGGAAACCGTACAACCCGTTCATCCTCGTCTGCGCTCACGCGGGCCTCAAGACCGGCGAGGACGGCCCGACGCACGCCGATCCCCAGGCGCTGCAGCTTCTTCAGGAAAACTTCCCGGAGAAGATCATGATCACGCTGACGCCGTGGGATCCGCAGGAACTTTATCCGCTCCTCGTCGCCGCGCTGAAGAAGCGCCCGGCCGTCATCGCTCCCTTCGTCACAAGGCCGAACGAGAAGGTGTTCGACCGCGCCAAACTGGGACTGTCCCCGGCCACGGCGTCGATCAAGGGGCTTTACGCGCTTCGCAAGGCGGACCCTTCGAAAAAACCCTACCATGGCACACTGGTGCTGCAGGAAAGCGGAGTGACGAACACCTTCGTCGAGGAGGTTCTTCCGAAGATCGACGGAGCCGGGCTCAACATGAACATATTCTACGTAGCCAGCGCGGAGCTCTTCGACCTGCTGCCCGAGTCCGAGCGGAACAACATCTACCCCGAGAAACTCGCCATGGAGCCGATGGCGATCACCGGGTTCACCATGCCGCCGATGCACAGATGGATCACGTCGGAGGCGGGCAGGAATTACAGCATCAACGCCTTCAGCAAGGGGCACTACCTCGGGAGCGGCCAGGCTCACAAGGTGCTCGAGGAAGCCGGGCTTCACGGCGCGGGGCAGTGGGAGGCCGTAAGCAAATACGCCGCGTTCATCGCCGCGAAGGGCTAGCCCGGGAAGGGCTGCAAAGGAACGGCTAAAACGAAAATGGGCCGGGCTTGATGCCCGGCCCATTCTTTTACGGCTGAGAAGCCAGCCTCCCGAACCGTAATCCCTACCGTTTCTCTATCGTCGTATCATAATCGTAGGTGCGCGGATCGTTCGCGATGGCCGTCATCAGGAACTCCACCGCCTTCTCGAGCTGCACATCCCTTCCCACCTTCTCCATCTCCGGCGGGCTTTCGACGATGATGTCGGGGATGGCGCCCCTGCTCTCGAGCAGCTCGCCGGTGCTCTGCTCCCAGATGCCGATGAATGTCTTGCGTATCGTCCCGCCGTCGATCAGCGAGTGAGGCGTGACGGCGATCACGAATCCGAGGGTCGGAACGCCGATGACCGTGCCGAGCCCGCGTTCCCTGACCGCGCTGGGAAATACCTCCGCGTCGGAATATGAATATTCGTTGCAGAGGACGACGACCTTTCCGGTGAAACAGTCGTCCGGGCGCTCGATCGGCGATTCCCCTCTCGACCGCTGGTAATGGTACGGCCGCCTTTCGAGGTAGTCTATCACGCGGGTGTCGATATAGCCGCCGCCGTTATACCGGACGTCGATGATGATCGCTTCCTTGTAGCGGTACTGCTCGAATTTTTCCCTGAACTCGGTCCACCCGGAGCCCGACATGTCGGCAAGATGCATGTACCCGATCTTGCCTTCGCCGTCCTCGTTCACCTTCGTCTCGTTCGCCCTCGTCCAGTCCTTGTACGCAAGCGCGGCGTCGCTGTAAATGGGCATGAATTTCGTTTCCACCGCGCCCTTCATCTCCGGCTTGTCGTTCGTGAGGATCGAAATCTTGTTCCTCGTCTTCGACACGAGGTGCTTGTAGAAATTCTCTCCGGGTTTGAGCTCGCGGCCGTCTATCGCGAGAAGATAATCGCCCTGCTTTACTTTCACGAACTCGTTGTCGAGGGGGGCTTTTTCCCTGAGCGACAGCTTGTCCCCCTTGTATATCTTCTCGAACCTCGGAAGCCCCGATTTCTCGTCGAGGACCATCTTCGCGCCGAGATAAGCCATCGAAGCTCTAGGCAGCGAAACGCCTTCCCCGCCGCTCACGCCCTGGTGGGAGGGCTCCACACCCCGGGCAGGCAAGGGCGCAGGGCTCGCGCCCACAGACACCCCATTCCCGGGGATCGTCACCAGGGGGGCTGGACTCCTCCACGGCCCCGCGTCCCCACTGAGCCCTGAACTCTCGCAGTTGCTTCCACAGCGCCCGCAGCTCCTCTGCCTGTTCGGCCCGCTCGCGCCGGATCTCCCTGGTTTCCGTCCCGTGTCGCCAGAAGTGCCGACCGATACGGGCGCGCCCCTCGGCGGTCTTTGGCCCGGTGCTCGCTCCACCGTGGAGGTAACATCGGCCGTTGGCCATGGCCTTAGCCTGGCAAGGCTGGCCGTCCCTCCGGCGCTTCGCTCCGCACCGTGGGGCTTCGGCTAGTTGCTTTGGCTCAGGCATCGCGCTTGCCTCCGGTCACGGCGCCCACGATGGCCTGCCCACCCGCAGCCACATTGACGTGCTCCACAGTTACCTTCTGGCTCGATACTCGCCCTTGGAGTCGGGCGAGTTGATCCAGCGCCTTCGCCGAGGCGCCCATCATCTGCACCGCAAGCCTGATCCAGTCGCGGGCCCTACCGTCATCCTTCGCCGCGCGGAGGGGATG
>JAWOHP010000099.1:0-5180 GCA_046485065.1 Desulfobacterales bacterium
CCGTTCTGACTATCTTCCCTGAAATGCTTCCGAAGAGGAACTCTTCTTTGCGCGAAAGCCCCTTCCTTCCCACAACAAGCGTGCCATATTCAAGCTTATCTCTCTCCGCCAGGATGCATTCGGCCATAGAGGGGCAGTAGCGAAGAGTTTTGCGGGTTGAAACATCCTGAGAGCCAAAGCCTGCATCAACAAGCATCCGGCGGTATTCCTCAAGCATCAGATCAGTCTTACGCCCGTAATCCTGATACCATTTCTCTTTTTCAGCTTCGGCAGGAAAGAAGTCTTCCTCCGGTTCACGTATGACGTGAAGCACTGTAACTTTAAATCCTTTAACACCTCCCAGAAGATTTGCCACGTATTGCACAGCTCTTCGTGAGTTATCGGACTCATCCGCCGCAATCAGAATATTTCTGTTGATATCATTTTCCATTTCTTATTTCTCCTTGCCGACAGGAAAAACCGGATCTGAATTCGTTCAGATCATCAAGCAACTGTATTGTGTTATCGTAAAAAATGTTCGCACTCCTCGAGAAATGCATCAGTATCCGGTTAAGGCTGTCAGGAATATAAGGATACAACTTTTTTAGGTTGGCGACCCGGTTGTTAAATACAATATTCATATCTTCATCTCTTAATTCTGAAACTGCCGGGTTATTTGCCTTTTTAATGTCGGCGATCAGGACATCCCCCATTCCAACCACATACATAAAGACGTTTCCCAGGCCGAACATGTCATAACCGAACATGTTTTCCCTGTGACGGAAATTATAATCAAAATCGATCCAGCGGAACCGTTCGGTATCCCGGTCTGCAAGAATGTGATCCCTGCGGACATCTCCGTGCTTTTCCCCGTGCTCGTGCAGAAAACGGATCGCTTCCACACATTCTATAAAGTTGTCCAGAATTTCAGGGAAATGCCTGTAAAAATATGTTTCATGATCTATCCCGGATGCCGTATCACTGACATGGTCGGCAAGTGTTTTACCGTATATTAGATCGATGATCCTGACAATGTTGCCTTTATCATCCGGAACAGAAAAGCCATGCATGAAATTGGCGTGGTCTCCTACCAGATTAAGGATACGCGCCTCTTTGCGGGGGCTCCTGAAGCACTCGAACTCGATGCCGCCGACACGGGCTAAAAATTTCTCGTAAAACACAAGTTTTATAATCTTTGTTTTCCCGGTCTTTAAGTCAATGGCACGCTTTACCCAGAACTTAACTTCGTCGTCAAGACCGAAACGACCCTCTTTGGCGTTATGGCGCACCAGGTAAGGCACATTATTTAAGATTACGATATCTCCGTATTCTATACGATAAAAATCACTGGTATCCCTGTAAATATTGAACCGGTGGCCGGGTCTTTGAGAAGCCATCCAGGGAAGGGCAAGTTGATGAAGCGATTCCTGGGAAAAATCCTCACTCATGGACATATTCATGTCCCCTATACTCCATTTAATTCAATTGCCCGCACTTGGCGCATTGATGAGCTTCTGAGCTATGGTGCAGGCTTTAATAAGCAGATCATTATCCACCTCGCCGATCCTTCTGGTTAATCTTCGCTTATCAACGCTGCGTATTTGATCCAGCATGATCTTGGAATCCTTATCGAGGCCGCCTGCTGTAGCCTGCCAGCCGGCAAGCAATACCTCGAAGGGGTAAATCTTTCCTACCGAGGATGTTATCGGGGCAATGATCAACCTGGGTGAATTGAGGTTCATAGAGTTGACGGAGAGGATAAACCCGGGCCGGGTTTTGCCGATTTCGGAATGGATGGACGGGTCCAGGTTAATCAGGTAGATTTCGCCTTGCTTCATGTTTTTTCTCTCCAATCTTCCAGATCGAGATATTCCCATTCCTTAATTGCCAACAGACGCTCCCGGTCTTTCGATGCCTCACGAAAGGCGATACTCAAGGACTGTTCCTCCTGTTGACGCTTAATTCTTTCAACCTCTTCTTTCAACAACTTATTGATAATCATGCTCTTTTTCCGTTTTGGGACCATGCGTGCGAACGCTCCCCATACGGCTTCATCAAGAGTCAAATTTACTCTAACCTGATCCATCACAATCCCCCTTTACGTCATTATATAGCACATAGTAATACAGATAATATAGTGCGTCAAGAAGTTAAAATGCCAACAGAGAAATTTGCCGGTGGTGAGAGCTGGGGGGCAAAAAAAACGCGCTGCCGATGTTAATGGCAACGCGCTTTGCACTTCTGTGAATAAGATACCGGGGAAAACAGTATCCTCCCTGGCATGTTAAGGCTATGGGTTAGACTGCTTCATCAGGATTATCAGGAACCAAGGTAGAGATTAAATCCTGGCAACTTACATAATCTGTTTCGCATCTGTAAATCACGCTCTGCACGAATGTCCCTTATACATCTTGGGATCTCAATTAACCTGGATATTTATCCAAGCTACGTAAGGAGGTTAATATATCGGTGGCATCTAGATTTCCGGAAATACCGATATCCAGGAACAGATCGAGAGTCTCTATCTGATTCAAATTGAGAAGCATTGCTGCATCCCGAAGTGTAACTTTCCCCTGCCTGTACAAATTCCCGACATAAGACTCATAACCGATGCGAACCAGCTTCCGCATGGCCGTGGACGGCTCGATCTTCTCCTCTTTCCCCACAAGCTGCAATGCAGACATTATGTCGTCGGGAATCCTGATTGATAGCGTCTTCATGTCGACCTCCATGTATCCATCGTCCACTTCACGGTATGATATTCGTCACTGCTGATGAAAGGGCGTAACAATTCAAGTTTTTCCAAAGCGTCCGGCAGGTCGATTTTTGCCTGTTTCAGCAGGAGAAAAACACATACAGCCGGGGTTAAATAAGGAACGGCCAGAACCCGCAACCGCCTTATAAATCGTTTATCGTCGCTGCAGATCGCATCAAATCCGCCTCTCTGGAAAATAGCCAATGCGGCTTCTTCACCTTTCTCATCAGACGTTTTAATACCGGATAACGATAACAAGCCCTTTACGAGATTGCCTTTGATCATCGTGGAATCCGGATGGTTCTTCCCGAGATCGACAACCTCATGCTTGACAATTTGCGGAATGGTAACTGATAAATGTGCACAAACCGCTTCCTTGAGTCCAGCCTTTGTGAGCTTTATGAGACAATCTGCGTCCATCAAAACAATCATGTGTTGGATTGTAATAATCAGGTGATACTTTGTCAATAGAAATTTGCCGGGGGTGAGAGCTGGGGGGCAAAAAAAACGCGCTGCCGATGTTAATGGTAACGCGCTTTGCACTTCTGTTATGAAAATGCAGAGGAAGACAGAGTTTTCTCCGGCACCTCAAGATTGTAATTTCAACCTTCAATTTCGCTGTCAACTTATATATTGATGTACGTTCCCTATATGCTCTTAAAACGCATATCAATCGCCTGCAAAGGGTGAAAGGTTTTTCATTGACAGAAGTGCCCTGATTCCCTATTCTAAAACCCAATTGCATCTTCCAACGATTCAGGTGTTCAATGAAAAAAATATTGAAAGACAGGGTTGTTTATCTTGATGTCTGCTCGTTGTGCCGACCGTTCGATGATCAGCGTTTCCTAAGGATTCGCATGGAGAGTGAAGCAATGCAGCTTATTCTTGAAAATATCAGGACTGGGATGATAAAAATGATCGTGTCACCGGTCCATTTCAGAGAGATAGAGGCGACATCAGACGCCATTGAGCGCGCTAAAGTTTTTTATATACTGGATAACTACGGGGAAACAATCAAAGTTGACATGGCTGAAGCACGAAGCAAAGCTGATCAACTTTTTGAGTCGGGATTTGGGGTGGCAGATGCCGCTCATGTTGCATTTGCGGAAGCGGCTATGGCAGATTTCATCACCTGTGATGACCGCCTGCTGAAACGTTGTTTAAAAAGCAACTTAAATATATGGTGTGGCGATCCCCTGCAATATTGCCTTAAGGAGGAAATTAAATGAAAGCCGTTAAATATATGGATGAGGAAGTCGTTATAAAAAAAGGGGTTGACCTGCTTGTCAAGGGACTTGGACCTATGGAGGCTATACGTTTTATGAATTTTTCCAGGGAAAGAAAAATTGACAGCGTCAAACGACACCGGGCATGGCAGAAAAAGCTTGACAAGAATCGATTTTTTAACGAGGTGTTCCGATAGAACCGAATCACCCATTTCCTGTCTATCAACCCATTGAAAAAGATCAACTATAGTTTTTTTTAGGCCACCTTTCTTTCATCATTCCAGCCATAAAAAAAGCGCTGCCGATGTTAATGGTAACGCGCTTTGCATTTCTTTTATGAAGATGCCGGGGAAGAAATTGTTTTCTCCGGCACCTCAAGATTGTAATTTCAACCTTCAATTTCGCTGTCAACTTATATATTGATGAACGTCCCCTATATTCCTTCGGTTCAAGGTGAATTCAACTTCAAAGTGCACCACTATTTGGCTCCCTTCTGCAAGGGGATTTTGGGGAATGGTAATGTATTTGACAGTCACCTGAAATTTTTATATCCTAACAATAGGAGGTAATCGTGTATGGAAGAACAACATTTACTTGATCGCATAACTTTTAATACAAAGATTATGGTAGGCAAGCCGGTTATTAAAGGTACGAGACTCACGGTTGAATACATCCTTGGTTTGCTGGCTCATGGCACATCTGCTGCAGAGATTCTGCGGGAATACGACGGACTGACTCAGGAAGATATACAGGCATGCCTGCTGTTTGCCGCTCAATCATTGGGAAACACGACATTTATGCCGCTGGCTGTTGAGGACGACATAGATGAGATTTATAGTGGATGAATGCACAGGGCCTGGCGTAGCTCAGTGGTTACGAGAGCAAAACCATGAAGTATTTTCAGTATATGAAGAAGGGCGCGGAATGGACGATGATACGATCATCCGAAAAGCATTCGCAGAAAATAGAATGCTGATTACAAATGACAAAGACTTTGGAGAAAAAGTTTATCGTGAGCGATTCCGACATCATGGATTAATTTTATTGCGGCTTGACGATGAACGGACTGCCAGCAAGATTGAGGCTGTTCGTCGACTGTTGGAACACTATTCATATCGATTAACAGGCAATTTCGTAGTAGTCACCAAAACAACAGTCAGATTTGCTTATCAAAAATAACAGCTTTTCTTTTTTTCCATATATACCCTTCTTACGGAATG